>CAZKCX010000106.1:7689-13399 GCA_964550865.1 uncultured Planctomycetales bacterium | reverse complement strand
TACCCTCCACCGGCTCACCGACGTGGACTACCCCAACGAGCCGAACGAGGAGTTCTACTACGACCTGGCCGGCAACCTGACGAAGTACTACGGCCGGGACGGCTCGGACCCGAACTTCTTCGCCAACACGGCCAACCAGTACACGCGGGTCGAGGGCCTCGGCGACGAGCCCAACGGCTTCGCCTACGACGCCGCGGGGAAGATGACCGGCGACTCCCGCGGCTATAGCTTCACCTACGACCACGACAACCACCTCACGCAGGTCACAAAGGGCGGCTCCGGCCAGCGGAGCTTCTACTACGACGCCCTCGGCCGGCGTGTGGGAATGATGGACTACACGGAGATGCCCTGGCCGGTGGAGCTGTACATCTACTCGGGCCAGAACGTGGTGGAGGTCCGTGACGCGAGCCTCGATCGCCAGCGCTACTTCATCCACGGGCCGACGTACATCGACGAGCGGGTCCAGATGGTGACCACACCGCCGGTTCGGCGAACCACGCCCGGACGCACCGCCCTCTGGACGTTCGAGAGAGTGGATACGCTTCGCAATACACTGCTGCACCGCGCCGGACGACTGACGCGACCCCAGGGCACTCTTACCCTCACCCTTAATGCCAATGCCTGGCTTCGCGAGCGCCTCGCCGGCCTCCTCCACACCCTTCAGACCCTACGACCCGCCGCGTAAGCTAGCCAAAATATCCAACGCTGGGGTAGACTTCAAGGTTCGCTCGCTCTCTCACGGTCGCGTTCTCTGATGGACGGTCGCGTCTGTTATGCTTGCGGATTCATCCATCCTCGGGTGTTCCCGCCTGATTCGTCATGAACCTACGCTTGGCGGGGCACGATCTCCTTCTTGATCTCGCCGGAGCGGGCGGGTACAAGGTTGGCTCCGAATGCGCTGGTGTTTCGCGTCACCCCTCTACGGAGCCGGCTCTATGGGTATTGGGTGGATCCTTTGGATTCTCGCGTTGTGCTCGATCTGCGTGGTCTGGCTGCTACGCCATCTGCACATCAATCGCTACCAACGGGAAGAGACCCCGCTGCACAGCGGCATGTTCGACGGGCCGCCCGATCCCGCCCGGCGGCTGAGCGTCCTGGTCGCGGCGAAGGACGAGGAGCAGAACATCGAGTCGTGCCTTCGTTCGATGCTGTCGCAGGACTACCCCAACTTTCAGATGATCGCCTCCGACGACCGGAGCGACGACCGCACCGGCGAGATCATCGATCGCATCGCCGCCGAGGACGAGAAGCTCACGCCTGTGCATGTCACGGAGCTCCGTGAGGGGTGGTTTGGCAAGAACAACGCCATGCGCGAGGGCTTCGAGCATGCGGATGGGGAGTGGCTGTGCTTCATCGACGCCGATTGCCGGCAGACGTCCGACAAGACGTTGAGCACCGCCATGCGGTACGCGCTGGAGAAGGAGGTGGACTTCCTTTCGGTGCTGCCGCGCCTCGAGACGCAGAGCCTGTGGGAGCAGATCATCCAGCCGGCGTGCGGGGCCGTCATGGTCTTCTGGTTCAATCCGTCGAACGTGAACGACCCGAATCACAAGGCGGCGTACGCCAACGGGGCGTTCATGCTGATGAAGCGGTCGTGCTATGAGGCTCTCGGTGGGCACGAGCCGTTTAAGACCGAGGTCAACGAGGACATGCACATGGCCAAGGCGGCGAAGCAGGCGGGGCTGCGGCTGTACGTCGTCGAGAACCGCGACCTGTATCTCACGCGGATGTATACGAGCTTCCGCGATATCTGGCGAGGCTGGAGCCGGATCTTCTACGGCTGCTTCGAGACGTTCCGTCGGCTTCGGATCTCGCTGCTGGTGATGCTCTTCAGCGGACTCCTGCCGTGGTTCTCGGCGCTTGTGGGGTGGATTGCGGTCGGCGTGAGCGGCTGGGAGGCGGCCGGGCCGTGGCGTTGGGTGGCGTTGGCCGGCACGGCGGCGGTTCTCTGCCAGCAGTCGGTCCTGACGCGCTACTACCGGGTCAGCCAGACGCCCGCCTGGCTTGCGCCGACGTACCCGGTTGCGGGGGTGATCGTCTGCGGCATGCTGATCAACGCCATGACCAAACTCGGCGGGCGCACGACGACGACGTGGCGGGGCACGACGTACCGCGGCGACAAGCTGGCCGGCAGATGAGCGGGAGTTTGCATCGCTCACGCCTTCATGTCGATCCGTTCGATCTCGATTCGGTTGAGGTCGGCCACGCCGAGTCCCTTCTCCTGGGCGTGCGCGAGCAGCTTGTGGGCGTGCGGAAGCTGCCAGTTGCGTCCGAGTCGGCGGCTGGCCTTACGGTAATCCTCAAGCATCTTCGTGCCGACGGCGTCGGCGGCGACGGAGTCGAAGCTGAACAGCAGGCCCTTGAACTCCCACTGCCAGCCGGGGATGTAGATGGGCCCGAAGTGCCACTGGGGCCGCAGGGCGTCGGCGATGGCCAGGCGCGTGTGGTCCTTGATGGCCGGCAGCGAGTTCAGCCGGACGATCCGCTCGACCATGCCGCTCTCCCAGGAATGGAAGTCGCGGGGGTTGGCGATGCTGCCGAAGTGGTTCTTGAGGCAGATGCTGACGCCCTTGCTGACGTGCGTCTTCAAGACGCCGAGGTTGATGAGGCTGTCGGTGAAGTCCGTGAAGAGCCGGCGGAGCTTGGCGGGAGGGCGGTCCGGGTCGAGGCTGACCTTGACGATCCGCGCCGGCTCGCCCTTGACGCCGAGGTTTCCCCACTGACGGACCTTGGCGGCTTCGAGTCCGCCGTGCTTGACGAGGGCATCGGCTACGGCGTTGCGGACATTCTCATGGACGCAGACCAACCGGCCGCCGAGCTCGTTGTACTTGATCGTGGCCTGCTGGCCCGGCTGGGCGATATCTTGCCAGGCCTCCTCGCTGCTCTGCTTGCCCGTGACGGTCTTGATGCCGACCTCGAGCATCTTGGCGACGACCTCGGGGTTGGCGCGATTGCCCTTCTTCAGCGCTTCGGGGTGCGTGACGATGACCACGCGCGACTTCGTCTTGGCGGCGTCGGCCGCGCCGGCCAGCGACGGGATCGCGGCCGCGCCGCTTCCGGCGACCCATGCGGTCCTGGCGCTATCGGCGAGGAATTGCCGTCGTGTCCGTGGGCACCGGTGGGGGCACGAGTCCGCATGGGAATGCCCGTCTGTGTGGCGGGTCTTGCTTGTCATCTACGGGTACTCCTTCCGTTGGGTGGCTCGCGCAGTTGAGGAAGGTCTGCCCAAAAAAGTGATCATGCCTTCATGTCGATCCGTTCTACCTCGATGCGTTGAATATCGCCGATGCCAAGCCCCTTCTTCTCTCCATACGCCAGCATGTCCCGCGCGTAGAGCAGCTGCCAGCGACTCCGGCGTTGGAAGCGATCGATGGTCCTGCGCTTCTCCTCGATAATATTGAGCCCCACTGCGTCCACGGCGAGAGGATCGAATCCGAAAAGCAACGCGTTCTCGTTCCATCGTCTGCCGGGTGCGGGCATCGGGCCCTGGTCCCATTGCGGCCGGAGGGCATCGCAGATCACGAGCTTGGTCTTGTGCCGAATGGCAGGGCAGAGGTTGAGCTCGACGATGCTCTTTCCCATGCCTTGGGGCCAGTAGTGGAAGCGGGACGGATTGGTGATGCTGCCGTAATGGTTCTTCAGTGCGGCACTGATCCCCATGCTTCGATGGACCTTGAGTACGGGCATGTTGATGAGGCAGTCCGTGAAGTCGGTGAACAGCCGTCGCAGCTTCGCGGGCTCACCGCGATAGGGAATGGGTACCTCGGTCGTTTGCGCCTCATCGCCTCGGGCCTCGTGCCGGCTGAACTGGCGGATCCTGTCACCCTCCAAGCCTGCATATTGGGTGAGTCCGGCCTCCACGAGGTTCCGGAGCTCGGGGTGCGTCCAGATCTGCCGCCCGCCGAGCTCGTTCCACTTCATCGTGACGCGTTGGCCGGTCTGTGAGACGTCCTGCCATGCCTGCTTGGTGGACGTCCTGCCCGTCAGCGTCTTCATGCCGACCTCGAGCATCTTCCAGAGCACTCCGGAGTCGGCCTGGTAGCCCTGGAGTATCGCTCGTGGATGATGCACGACCACAACGCGGGCACCCTCACGCGGGGCGGAGGTATCGGCAACCACCTCACCGATCCCCTGCACCGTCAGGGCGCCGGCGGCCGCCTTGGCCGAATCGCAGAGGAATTCCCGTCGCGTGACGACGTGCCCATGGGCGTCGGTCTCAGGTCGATCCCGGTCGTTTTCGCTTCGCATCCCTCACACTCCGACCCCCCAAAGCTCAATGTGCGGTCCGAATCATAAGACCCGATGCGAAGACACCACGACCATCATGCGCCGCAGCACCGGTCTCGTCTAGATTTCCGTTGGCTCGCCGGGATCCGAACTACCAGGTGGCTGAGTCATGTCGCTCCTACCGAGACCGAACCGTCCCGCCTTGCATTGGTGGGCGTGTGCTCGTCCAACAGTCTGCAGATGGCCTCGATGTCGTCAGCGACCTTGATTGGCTTGTTGGCGTACTTCCCCGAGACGGGCTGCGGCTCGGGCGGTGCGGCCTTCTTCATATCGATGCCCGTGTGGTAGCGGACAGTCGCGTCCGGGTCCTTGAGCTCGTGGCCGGTGAGAATACACACGACGTCGTCGTCGGGACTGATGAACTGCTCCTCGAGCAGCATGTGGAGACCGGCCACGCTGGCGCCGCTGGCGGGTTCGCATCCGAACCCGAAGCGTCCGACCATGGCCTTGTGCTCGAGAATCTCTTCGTCGTCGGCCTGCCGAACCAGGCCGTTCATGATGTCCAGAGCGCGGATGCACTTGGGCAGATTGACCGGTCGGCTGATCTCGATGGCGGAGGCGATGGTATCGGGCTTGTAGTCGGTCTCGTCCATGTGGCGATAGAGGGTTCCGATCTTCTCGCAGTCGACGTAGCCGTCGTTCCAGCGGACGCCTTGCTCGGTGTAGAGCTGATAAAGGGTATTGGCCCCCTTGGCGACGATGATCGCGAGCCGGGGGATCCGATCGATCAGCCCGAGATCGTAGAGCTCCTTCCAGGCCTTCCCGAACGCGCTGGAGTTCCCGAGGTTGCCTCCCGGCACGATGATCCAGTCGGGGACATGCCAGTCTCGGGCCTCGAGGACGCGGTACATGATGGCCTTCTGCCCCTCGAGCCGGAACGGGTTGACCGAGTTCATGAGGTAGAGCCCGAGCTGGTCCGACGCCTCGCGCACCCGGCGGAGGCAGGCGTCGAAGTCGCCCTCGATTTGGAGGGTGAGCGCGCCGTAGTCCAGGGCCTGGGACAGCTTGCCGTATGCGATCTTCCCGCTGCCGATGAACACGATGCCCTGTTTGGCGTCCACGCCGGGCGTTCCGGAGAGCGAGGCGAACATGGCCAGCGAAGCGCTGGTGTTGCCGGTCGATGCGCAGGCAACGCGCTTACGTCCGAGCATCCGGGCGAGCGTGAAGGCGGCCGTCATGCCGTTGTCCTTGAAGCTGCCCGAGGGATTGAGGCCTTCGTACTGCAGGAACACGCGGCCCGGCTTCATGCCGATCTCCCGCGCGAGCAGATCGGCGCGCTGGAGGTTGGTGCGTCCCTCGCCGATGGTCACGATGTGCTTTTCCCGCGCGAAGGGCAGGAGCTCGCGAAATCGCCATACGCCGGAGAAGTCCACTACGCTCGCCCGCGTGTTCCAGCGGGTCTCGAAGAAGTTGAGCTCGCGCG
>CAZKCX010000106.1:0-7679 GCA_964550865.1 uncultured Planctomycetales bacterium | reverse complement strand
ATCGTACAGGATGTCCAGCAAGCTTCCACACTTGGAGCAGGTGAAGAGGACGTCGTCGACGGCGTAGGTGGCTCGGCATTCGGGGTTGATGCATTGCTGGTGGGCAATCTCACGCATGGCTGGTCTCCGGCGGGCGGCAGGGGTCGAGCCGCATTTCGTCTCCGCCTTAGGCGCCAGCTTAGCACATGCTCGGGGGAGGTCCAATACGGCGGTCCGCCGCGTCGTATTCTGCGGCCCTCTTGCCGAGGTCTTTAGGATGGCCACCTCGTGGAGGCGAATCGCGCACGTGTCTACCGTCGATCCCAAAGCTCGGAGGAGGCGACGGCATTTCCCCCATCAGACACCGGTGGATCGTCGAAGCCGTGGGGATGCGATTCGTGCCATCTCCACGCCGTCTCGACGACGGCATCGATATCGGTGTACTGAGGCCTCCAGCCCAGCGTATGGGCGATCTTCGCCGGATCCGCGTAGAGCGCGGGAGGGTCACCGGGTCTCCGGTCGACCTCCTCGGCAGGGATCGGGTGTCCGGTGACGCGTCGCGCGGCGTCGAGGACCTGGCGAACGCTGTGGCCGGAACCGGTCCCGACGTTGTAGGCCTCAGCGGATCCGCTTCCGGGCAGCGCCTCCAGGGCGAGCAGGTGGGCACTTGCGAGGTCTTCGACGTGGACGTAGTCGCGGATGCATGTGCCGTCGGGTGTGTCGTAGTCCGTGCCGAAGATCTTGACGGATTCGCGCTGTCCCAGCGCCACCTGGAGGAGGATGGGGATCAGATGAATTTCGGGGTCATGGTCCTCGCCGATCGAGCCGTCGGCCGCCGCGCCGGAGGCGTTGAAGTACCGTAGGGCCGTCGAGGCAAGTCCCCAGGCCCGCGCGGAGTCCCGCAGGACCCATTCCATGATCAGCTTCGTCCGGCCATAGGGACTGATTGGATGCAGCGGGAGATCCTCGGTGACGGGGACCTTTGCCACCTCGCCGTAGACCGCGCACGTGCTGCTGAAGACGAAGTTGCGGACGCCCTGCGCCTGCATGACCTTGAGCAGCCGAATCGTGTTGACCACGTTGTTGTCGTAGTACTTGAGGGGATCGGCCACGGATTCGGGGACGATCAGGTGGGCGGCGAAGTGCATGACGGCGTCGAAGCCGGGGGACAGGCACTGTCGGAGCAGCTCCTCGTGGTTCAGGTCGCCCTGGACGAATTCGGCATCGGGGTGGACGGCCGCGCGGTGTCCGGCCGAGAGGTTGTCGTAGGCCAGGACCTCGTGGCCTCTCTCGCAGAGCAGCTTGACGCAGTGGCTTCCGACGTATCCGGCACCACCTGTAACGAAGACCTTCATCGGAGATCCCTCGGGACGGCGTCGTCGGCGAGTCCCTGTGACCGTCTACCGCGCGATGGCATCGAGCAGATCCCGCAAAGGATCGGTGCGTCCATAGAAGAAGGGCCACACCCAGGGGGCCACGATGATCCAGCCGATATTGATCGCGGCCATAAGGTCATACGACAACGACCCGCGCGGATGCCGCCACAGTGCTATGTATCGGCAGATGCCCGGCATGGGTCCACCGTCGGGCAGCGTTCGGCCTTCCTCCTCGGCGCGGATCGCGGCGCGAGCATGCCGGAGGCGAAACGCCACGGTAAGGGCCGGCAGGGTGGCCTGCTGCCAGAGGTAGGCCGGGACATGGCCAAAGGCAACGGCCACGAGCCAACCAAAGACACGTTCCGGTCGTTGCCACCATCCCACGGCACCTGCGTCGATGAGATTATCGGCCCGGGCCTTCAGGTAGCTGATGGAATAGGACTCGATCAATGCCAAGACGGTCAAGCCGCAGAGGGTGACGTTGCCGGTCCAGGCGAAGTGGATGGAGGCTCCGAGGAAGAGGATGGTGTCACTGAATCGGTCCAGCGTGCTGTCGAGGAGCTGGCCGAAACGGGAGGCGGCGCCGGAGACGCGGGAGACCGCGCCGTCGAGCATGTCGCAGGCCCCGGCGACGAAGAGGAGGGCGAAGGCGATCAGGCCCCATCGGCTTGTGGGAACCCCATCGGCCGCATAGGGGGTATGACTGGCGGCAAGTACGAGACAGGCCGCCGCGGCGGATGTGGATAAAAAGCCGGTCGTCGTTATCGCGTTGGGGGTGACGCCAACGACGGCAAGCACGCGTGCGAGTTGGTCGCGCCAGAGGACGAATCGATGGCCGATGAGCCAGCTGGTTCCCGCCCGGTCACCGCTTTCCTGGAGCTTCACGAAGTCATGCTTGCCGTAGGTCTTGGTCATCCGGTGCATTCTCGCAGTCAGGGCAAGACGAAATGCGAGATTATAGCGGGAACCGTAGCCCGGTTGAATCCCAGCCGAGTCGAGGAACCACGGATGCGATCCCGGATCAGTGCAGCAGGCGAGGGAGGGCGAGGCTCAGCGACGGACAGTAGGTAATCAGCAAGAGGGCCGCGATTCCGGAGGCGACGAACGGCAGTGTTTCCTTACTGATTCTCGTCATATCCGCGCCGGTCACGCCCGCCGCCACGTAGAGGTTCACGCCGACGGGTGGTGTAACTTGTCCGATCGCCAGGTTTACGGTGAGGATCACACCGAGGTGCACGAGGTCCACGCCCGCCACCCGCAGGACGGGCGCCAGGATGGGCACGAAGATGTAGAAAATGCTGATGGCGTCCATGAAGCACCCGGCAATCAGCACAACAACGTTGACGATCAGGAGCAGGAGAACCGGATTCGCCGTGATGCCCGTCAGCGTTTCGGCGATGTCGTTGGCAATGAACTGGTCGTCCAACACGTAGCTGAAGAGCCTCGCGGACGCGACGATCAGCATCACGACGGCCGTGATCGACACGGAGTCGGCCAATGACCGATAGAGCCCTTGCCAATCGAGGTCTCCGTAGACGACCCGACTGACGACCACCGCATACACGACCGCCACGGCGGCGGATTCCGTGGGCGTAAAGATGCTTCCGTAGATGCCGCCGAGGATGATCAGCGGAAACAGGAGTCCCCAGATCGCGCGAACCAGGCATCGCCCCGTCTGGCGCCAGCCAACGAATGGGGCGCGCCGGATGCGTCCGCGAACACGGATCATGAGCGTAATCATGAACGACGCACCCAAGACGAATCCTGGGATGATACCGGCCAGGAAGAGCTTCGGAATCGACGCCCCGGCGACGATGCCGTAGATGATCAGCGCGATGCTGGGTGGGACGATAATGCCGATTCCGCCGCAGATGGCGGCGAGGGCGGCGGCGGTTCCGCGAGGATAGCCGCGCTGGACCATGGGTCCCACGGCGAGGGTTCCGAGGACGGCTACGTCCGCCGGGCCCGAGCCGCTGATCCCCGCCAGGAAGATGCTCGCCACGATGAGGGCCTGTCCGACGCCGCCCGGAAGCGGACCGGTGAAGCACTCGGCCAGGTCGATGAGGCGGCGGGCCATGATGCTCCGCGCCATGACGTGTCCGGCCAGGACAAAGAGCGGAATGGCGAGAAGGTCCCAGACCTGCGTGGCGGCCATGAGGAGCTGAGGGACGGCTTTCAGGTTGGACGGATCCACATAGACGATGGCCACAACCGCCGCCACGCCGAGCGCCAGCGCGATGGGTGCGCCGAGGGCCAGCAGAACGGCGAACGTCCCGAACAGGATGGCCGCCACCGGTCCGTTGGTCACGTCGTGCCTCCGCCGTCGTCGCTGCGGGTTGCGGTGCGATCTGCCGATGTCCGCAGGTCGCGAAGCAACCGGCGCGTCGCGAAGCCGACGATCAAGGCCGAGCCCAGCGGCAGACCGATTTGGAGGCTCCATGCGGGCAGGCCGAGGCTGCGGAGGTCGCCCAGCGACTCCCCCTCCGCCACCTGGCCGATGCCGAGAACGGTCAGCATCGCGAAGAAGCCGATCCAGACGACGCGGACGAGAATGCGAACGACACGCCGCGGGGCGTCGGGCAGCAGGCTGACCAAGATGTCATTGCCGAGGTGTTCGCCACGGCGGTCGGCCAGCATCGCGCCGAGAAACGTCAGCCAGCACAACATGACGGGCAGGAGCTGGGAGACGAACGTGTACTTCGAGAGCACCTGGCGTTTGAGGTCGGCGGTTCCCGGGGAGATCCGTTCGGCCGGGAACTCTCGTAGACCGACGAGCCCACAAACCAGCAGGACCATCATCCCGAGCGCAAGGACGGTGATGAGTTCGACGGCGCGGGCGACTCGGCTGTCGGGGTTGAAGGGAGACGGCATCTCGATGGTTCCGGGTGGTTGAAGGCTCGCTACCGAGCGCCCTGGGCTTGCCGTGCGGCCTGGACGATTCGATCGACGACTTCCGCTCCGATTCGCGAGCGGAACTGTTCGTAGACCGGCTTGACCTTGGCCTGGAAGGGCGATCGCTCTTCCTTGGAGAGCGTCACCACCTGCATCCCCTGCTTGCGGAGCTCGGCCGGTAGCGTCCGGTCGTCTTCTTCCACGAGGGCGCGCTGCGCGTCCATTCCGCGCTTGGCCGCCTCGCGAAAGAGGTCTTGCCGGCTGGGCGTGAGACTCTGCCATCGCTTGGCGTTGATGACAAGGATGAGCGGGTCGTAGACGTAGTTCCAGATGGTGACGTGCTTCTGGCATTCGTAGAGGCGGCTGGATGCGATGATGCTCAGCGGGTTCTCCTGGCCGTCCACGACGCCTTGCTCCAGGCTGGTCATCAGCTCCCCGAAGTTCATGGTCAGGGGCTGCGCGCCGAATAGGCTGAAGATCTCGCGGAAGATGTCACTGCCGGCGACGCGGATCTTGAGTCCTTTGAGGTCGGCCGGCCTGCGAAGGGGCCGCTTGGCGTTGGTGGCCTGTCGAAATCCGTTGGCGCCCCAGGCGAGGCCGACGAGGTCGTAGTCGCGGAGCCAGGTGAGCGCCCGCGTTCCGAACGGTCCGTCGCAGAGGGCCTTGGCCTGGTCGTGATCATGCAGGAGCCAGGGCAAGCTGAAGGCGTCGTAGCGCTGGTCGAGATAGAGGCCAAGGATGATCGTCGAGACGAGCGACATATCGATCGCGCCGTTGCGGACCATCTGCAGTTCGGTCTCCTGATTGCCGAAGGCCAGACGGCCGCCGGCGAAGACGCGGACGGTTACGGGCGAACCGCCGTCCTTTGTGGTGGCGGCCTTGAGGTGCTCGGCGAAGGCCTTGGCTCCCTGATCCCAGGTGGACCCGGGGGCGGTGATGTGGCTGAGCTTAAGCGTCGTCTCCTTGGGTCGGTCGCCGGAGCCGCAGCCGGCGGAGGCGAGCAGCACGAGGAAGAGGCCGGCGCTTGGATAGCGGAGAAGGGAGGAGGGCGAGCAGGCTCCAACGCACCTCGTCGCAGTACGCCGGGCGTCTTCTTTCGTGCCTCGCATGCGTGTCTTCCTCCTCGTACGTGCGCGCTACCTGATCAGCAACCAGATCATGCCGAGGACGGTCATCCCGGTTGCCGCGTGCAGGACCATCGGCACGAGCCAACTGTTGCATCGGTAGGCAACGTATCCGAGCGCCAGTCCCCCGGGCAAGGACATGGCGAATTCGGCGGTGGATTTGCCCACATGGATCAGGCCGAAGAGGAACGTTTGGAGCAGCAGCGCCCCGAGGCACGCATGCGGCAGTCCGATCCATCGCGTCAGACGGGCGAGACCGTTCGCGTTGTGTGTCGGCTGGGCAAGCCCGAGCCAGCGGAGTATCCGGCGAAGCGGGGGACCGTCGGTCGGCGCGGGAGGCGCGACCGTGGGCCACCGTCTTGTGGGGCGGAGAACGGCCAGCAGGACCCCGTGAAAGAAGAAGTGCTCGGCGATCAAGACCAGCAGGTAGGGGGCGAGCACGGCGGCGAAGGACATGCTCGCGATCTCCCCGCGGTAGTAGGCCTGCGTCTGCGGTGAGAGAGCGAGCACGAAGAGCAGCGGGAGGGAGGCCAGATAGCCTGCGATCAGCCAGCGCCACCCGATGCGATTCGGCAGGCGGAGGCCCAGGTCGCGAGGACGACCACGGCGAAGGCAGAGCATGACCAGCCATGGGAGGCCCAGCGCCATCACTCCGCCCACCAGCGCCCATTGCCAACGGGGGGATACGGCCGGTCCGAGCAGGGCCTTTGCCCCGGAGACAAGCGTGCCTTGCACCGATCGGCGGAGAGCACGATGGGGACCCTCGAGCACCTCCGGCAGCAGGGGATCCACCATCATCCAGAACAGGCTCAAGTACGCTGCCGCAAGCAACGCCAACGCGACGGAGACCACATGGTCCTTCGGCCCAGTGCGTGGCGCAGCAAGGTCGCCCTCGTTCGGCGAACTGCCGGATACGTCGGATCGGTCGGTGCAATTCGTGGCAACCATGCGAATCGTCCGTACTCGTCCTCGACAGCCCGCTACCAGAGATCAAGAAGCGCGGGGCGATCGATGCGGCTGAGTGGCCTGCAACGAAGACCGAACAGTGTGTCACGGCCGCCTCCAGGCTTCGCTACGCTTCGCCGTGACAAGCCCGGCCGTGAACCGCGGAAACACTCCAGCCGGGGGCGGCTGGGCCACACAAGACGGAGCTACGCAACCGTCCGAGCATTGCTGCAAGCAGTCTGCGTCGCGCCGCATGGCCTACCTCTTTGAAGGTGGGCCACGCGGATTCCCGGCTTGAATTCGTGTCCCCCATCGCGGAAGCGATGGGCCACCCCGCTTCGCTACCTGTCCAGGCATTCTTGCAGGTAGCTTAGGTCGCGACGACCGTGACCAGCTTTCCCTTGGCGCTGCCGACGACCATGACCTTGCGAATCTGCTTTCCGGCGATGGCGTTCCGCACGGCCTCGTGGGATAGCGCGCGTTCCTGGATCTGCTCGTCCGGCATATCGGCGGGGACGGTGAATCGGTCCCGGACCTTCTTGCCGATCTGGACGGCCACCTCGATCTCGGCCTCCCGGGCCAGGTCCTCGTCGTACGCGGGCCAGTCCTCGAGCGCAACGGATTCCTTCCAGTTCGCCCCGCGGAGGCGCTGCCACAACTCCTCGGCGATATGCGGCGAGAAGGGGGCCAAGACCTTGACGAACTCCTCGAGCACGGCCCTCGACCGCTGTTGCCGGCCGGTCATCTCGTTGACGAAAACGATCATCTGCGCGATGGCGGTGTTGAACCGCATCCGCTCGATATCCTCGCCTACCTTCTTGATGGTCTGGTGAAGGACGCGAAGCTCGTCTTCGTGGGGCTCGGAATCCGTGACGGCGGAGGACAGCTCTCCGGAGTCCGGATCGACCACGAGCCGCCATACGCGATGCAGGAAGCGATGCACACCGGGCACGTCGCGGGTATTCCACGGCTTCGTGGCCTCGAGCGGACCCATATACATCTCGTAGAGACGGAACGTATCGGCGCCGAATTCCGCGACCTGGTCGTCCGGGTTGATCACGTTCCTGAGGCTCTTGCTCATCTTCTCGACGGACTCGGTGAGCTTGTCGCCCGTCTCCTTGTGGTAGGCGCCGTCCTCGCGGAAGTCGATCTGATCGTAGCCGACGCAGATGTCGCGGCTGTCGCGATAGGCGAAGCTGCGGATCATCCCCTGGTTGAAGAGCTTCTGGAACGGTTCGGGGCTCTGGACGTGGCCGAGGTCGTACAGCACGTTGTGCCAGAAGCGGGAATAGAGCAGGTGCAAGACGGCGTGCTCGGCCCCGCCGACGTAGAGACCGACGGGCATCCAGTATTGCTCCTTCTC
>CAZKCX010000105.1:0-13407 GCA_964550865.1 uncultured Planctomycetales bacterium | reverse complement strand
GCGTGCCCAAGCGCCCCTACGAGCCCGGCCGCTTCTTCGCCTTCCGATCCTTCTGGGACTACTCCGGCGGCATCGGGACGGACTTCTTCCCGCACATCCTCACCCCGTGGGTCCGCACGCTGCGCCTCGGGGAGCCCAAGCGTGCCGTCACCGCCGGCGGGCAGTACTACTGGGACGACGGCCGCGAGGTCCCCGACATCTTCAACACGTGCATCGACTACGAGGGGGGACCGACCGTCATGCTGCTCGCGTCCCTCGCCAGCAATGAGGGACTGCCCTGGCTGATCCGCGGACAGCAGGCGACGTTCCACTTCAACGGGCCGACGAGCCCGCTCAAGATCGTGCCGGAGACGTATCACGGCCACAAAGGCGGCGAGACCGAGGAGCTCAAGGGCAAGCAGCACTGGGACACCTTGCCGCACTGGAAAGACTTCCTGCGCTGTGTGAAGTCCCGCAAGAAGCCGCGCAGCCACGAAGGCCTCGGTTATCAGGTGATGGCCGCCCTCAGTATGGGCATCAAGAGCTTCCGCACCGGCAAGGCCATGGCGTTCGACAAGGCCGCGGGCACCGTCCGCGCGGTGTAGCGGTACCATCGCATACATAGGGAATCTATCGCGAACGGTTCATTCCGCGCCGCTTGCGGCGGGCAGACACCGAGCCGGACCGGTTGCCACGGCGACGTCCCGAGCTGGCAGAGGGGCGAAGCTGGAGTTGTCACGGCAAAGTCCCGAGTTGGCCGAGGGGCGAGGCCATATCCTCGGCCCGAACTGATCCCGAAGGCGGGCCGAAGCAGCAGAATGGCACGCCGGCTTCAGACCTGCGCACCATATCATTCCGAGCCGGCCTGTCCCCAGGCCGGTCGCTGCACGTCGCGGATGAAGCGGAACGGGTCTGAAGAGACGGTATCCCGTGGGCAGGCTGTTGCGATAGAATAGTTGCCCCGCCACAGCGCGGCCGCTCGGAATGGATACGCCAAGGTCCCACAGCCTGCTCGCCTTGCTGACCCTGCTGGGGGGGATGGCGGTTGCATCGGCCTTCGTAGCGCTGAAGTGCTGGAGAGACCCCGCCATTCCTTTTCTGTCGGCCCGCCCGCCGGCGCAATGGGTCGTCTATCCGCTGGATTGGCAGCTCACCGCGCGACAGGTCAAAGAGCGTCGCGTTCGATTCCGTCGTGCGTTCACTCTGACAAACGAACCCGCGGAGGGCACGGTCGAGCTTCGCGCCTTTCGCGGCTACATGCTGTGGGTGAACGGTAAGCGGATCGGCGGCGTCGAGGACCTGGCCGCTGCCTGGAAACGTCCGCAACGCCATGATGTAACGGCGGCCCTTCGCGCCGGCGAGAACCTCATCGAGGTCGAGGTCGTCCACATCACGGGCCCGCCGGCCCTCTGGCTGGCGTTTCGTGCGGGAGAAACGACCGCGGCCACCAACGCGACGTGGACGGCCAGCCTCAACGGCGGACCGTTCGAATCGGTCCGCCTGGCCACCGCGCCGATGGAGCACCCCATCACCGAGACCTCGCCGACGATCGCCGAAGGGTGGCGAGCGACGTGGGAGGTCGTGCTTGCCTCTGCCGCCGTCGCCGTGCTGCTGACGATCATGGGGTTTTTCTGGGGCCGGCGAGCGGCGCCCGTCCCGGAATCAACGAGCGATTCACGGGTCGAGCTCCAGCCCGTTGGTCTTGCCGAGAAGGTCGCGCTCGGCGTGGCCGTCCTGTTGTGGGTCGCGCTGTGCGCGAACAACCTCTATCGCCTGCCGCCGGTGACGGGATTCGACTCGCCCGCGCACTTCGAATACGTCGACTACCTCTTGCGGAATCGAACGCTGCCGCTCGCCGACGACGGGTGGGAGATGTATCAGCCCCCCCTTTACTACGTGCTCGGCGCGCTCGGCGTGGCCGCGGGGCAGGCCGTCGGCTGGGAAGACGCGCCGACCTCCGCCCCCAAGCTCATCAGCATGCTGGCGGGCATCGCGCAGGTCGTCCTCGTCTGGCTCGTTGTGTGCGTCATGTTCCCGACGTCGCGCCGCGCGCGCCTGGCCGGCCTCGTCCTGGCGGCTGCCATGCCGATGGCGCTCTACATCTCGCAGTACCCCTCGAACGAGATGCTGTCGGTCGCGCTCGTCACCGCGGCCGTCTGGCTCGCGCTTCGCGCGATTCGAGACCACACGACCTCGTGGCGACGCTATGCGGTCCTCGGCGTCGTGCTCGGCTTGGGTATGCTGGCCAAGCACACGGCCTTCGTCGCGCTCGTCGCGATCTTCGCGGTCCTGGCGACGCGTCTGCTCTTCGTGTCCGAGAGAAGGCTGCGTCTGGCGGGGTCGAGTCTCGGCGTCACGGCCCTCGCCGTACTTCTGGTGGCGGGCTGGTTCGCCGGTCGAAACCTCTACCACTTCGGCAACCCATTGATCGGCAACTGGGACCCCGAGAGCGGCAACGCCTGGTGGCAGGATCCCGGCGTCGGCACGGCGGCGTACTACCTGCGTTTCGGCCGGTGCCTGACGGAACCCTTCCACAGTTGCCTCTACTCCTACGGAGACGCGATCTACTCGACGATGTGGGGCGACGGCATGTGCGCGGGCATCGCCGACGTCCGGTTCCGTCCGCCGTGGCACTATCGCCTCATGGCCGTCGGCTTCGTGATCTCCTGGTGGCCGACGCTGCTCATCGTCGTCGGGGGCGTACTGGCCGTCGTTCGATGGATCCGCCGTCCGGACGCGGCCTGGGCGATCCTCCTGTTGCACGCCGCGCTCGTGGCCTTCGCCGTGTTCTATATGACCCTCAAGCTGCCGTACTACGCGCAAGCCAAGGGCTTCTACGGCCTGACGGTGATGGCTTGTCTCTGTGTCCTCGGCGCGTGGGGGTTCGATCGATTGGCGGGACGGTTGGGACGCGCGGGCATCGTCCTCTGGGTCCCCCTGCTGACGTGGGCCCTGGTCAGCTACGCGTCGTACTTCGTTTGGCCCATGGATGCCAAGACGCACTTCCACCTCGGCGAGGTCTTTCCCTTCCAGGGCAAGCCGGAGCGCGGCGTGCAGCATCTTCGCCGCGCGGTCGAGCTCGATCCCTCCCGGATCATGGCGCACGTCCGCCTGGGTGAGGTGCTCAGCAACCTCGGCCGCTACGCCGACGCCGGGCGCGCGTGGGAACGTGGACTCGACCAAGAGCCGAACCACGTCCTGTTGCTCACACGACTCGCCTGGCTCCGCGCCACGTGCGCCGATGAGGAGGTTCGCGACGGAGCGAGCGCGGTGGAGCTCGCCTCCCGAGCGTGCGCGATTACGGACAACGAGGACCTCTCCGCCCTCGACGCCCTGGCGGCCGCCCACGCCGAGGTGGGTGAGTTCGAGCAGGCCGTCGAGACGCTCGAACGCGCGATCCGACGAGCCCGGAAGCAGGGAAACAGCCAGGCCCTGGAAAGGCTCCGCTCTCGCCTTGCGCTCTACGAGGCCCGACAACCCTACCGTATGCCGACGAAGTGACCACGCCGTCCGTTTTGATTCCCGAGCCGTGGGATTCATCCCACGCGGCGTCCACCGAGGTGAATGAAGCCGGCGGCTCGGATTGCGTCGTCCACCGCGAAACCGCCTGCATGAATGCATGGACAGTTGCCGAAGCTTGGGTGTCCAACCTTTTCACTTGTGCCGCGTGCGGCCGAGGCAGCGGTGGGGGAAACACGAATTCGACTCGGGATTCGCGTTCCCCGCGGCTGAGACTACGGGGAACCCCGAATGACTGCTTTCTATGTCGGTCGCGAAGTCAGGACATTCAGAGCCGGGTCGTCCTCGGCCCGGTCCGGTCTCCTTCGACGATTTGCGTTGACCGGCCTGGGGACAGGCCGGCTCTGAAAGACGTCTGTCGTGGTCTCTATCACGTGTGGAGGCACGGCATTCTCTAGTTGGTGAGCCGCCGGGACCGCGGCTACAATCATTCCATGGCGTGCGGGGCGACGTGGGCATTGGTCGACGCACCCAGACCGCACTGTCGCCCCTCGACCCGACGCCGAAGGAGATCTGCCGCCCATGAGCCTGAGGTTCGAGAAGACCAAACTCGACGATGGGACCTTCGAGGCCGCCGACGTCTTCGACGTCAACAACGACGGCAAGCTCGACATCGTCTGCGGCGGCTACTGGTACGAGGCCCCACACTGGGCCAAGCACAAGATCTGCGACGTCATGCCCGAGGGCGAGTACTTCGACGACTTCTCCGACATCCCCATGGACGTCAGCGGCAACGGCTGGCTCGACATTATCACCGGTGGCTGGTTCGGCCAGACGCTTCGCTGGCGAGAGAACCCCGGTCCGAACAGCGGCGAGTGGCCGGTGCACGACATCGACCGGTGCGGCAACATCGAGACGACCCGCGTCTTCGACATCGACGGCGACGGCCGGCTCGAGATCTGCCCGAACTGTCCGGGCCACCCGGTGATGTACTACAAGCTCGTCCTCGACGACCACGGAAAGGGCACGGGCGGGTTCCGACGCGTCGATATCTGGGACAATGCCACGCACGGCATGGGCTTCGGCGACATCAACGGCAACGGTCGAATCGACTACGTCCTGGCCAACGGCTGGCTGGAGGCCCCCGAGAATTCCGCCCACGGACGGTGGACCTATCACCCCGAGTTCGACCTCGGCTCGGCGAGCTGTCCCGTGCTCGTGCACGACGTCACGGGCAACGGTCTGGCCGACCTCATCGTCGGGCAGGCCCACGACTATGGCCTGGCGTGGTGGGAGCAGGGCCGCGACCGATCCGGCGCGCGGACCTGGACCAAGCACGACATCGATCCGCACAGCTCTCAGTATCACGACGTGCAGCTGCACGACATCGACAACGACGGCGAGCTCGAGCTCGTTACGGGCAAACGCTACCGTGCGCACTGCGGAAACGATCCCGGCGCGGACGATCCCGTCGGCGTCTACTACTTTAAGATCAACGGCGGGAAGTTCGACAAGCACGTGGTCGATTTCGGCCCAGCCGGCGAGCACAGCGGCGTAGGGATCACCTTCGCCGTCCGGGACCTTGACGGCAACGGATGGAAAGACATCGTAGCGCCCGGCAAGGACGGACTCTTCCTGTTCCGCAACCTGGGTGCATCGGGATAGGCTGAGTTCGGTCCCTGCCGTGGAACCGACGCGGATACGAGGACGGCGCGGCCGTATGCGACGGCCCGCTATGCGATCAGATACGAAGGAGTTCTGTGTGCGACGATATTCGCTCGGCGTGATGGTGTGGTTCGCCCTACTCGGTTGTGGCGGACCGCAAGTCGATCCCCTGGAGCGCACGATTCCGCTCTCGGCGAAGGAACCGGCGGAGGCGTGGGACAGCGCGCGGAGCGACGAGCGCCTCGAGAAGGAGTTCGTGCGATTCGACCTCGAGCGCCGTGCCGATGCGGAGGGAAGCCCGACGTTGCGCTGGACCTTCGTCCCGCGCACGACCGGCTTTGCCGATCTGTTTCTGCGTCGGCCCATCGAGGTGAGCTTCCGCGCGATCGAGTTGGAGGTCTACAACCTCGGTCCCGCCGTGGAGCTGGCCGTCAAACTGGCCGACGCCGGCGGCGCCGAATGGACGGTGGAGCCGGTGACCCTCGATGGGCCGGGTTGGCAGCGGTTCCGGTGGCGGCGGGATCAGTTCCGTGTGGCGCCCTGGAGCGACGACCGCGACGGCGTGCTCGATCTGCCGACGCGCTATCTGGCGATCATCGTGTTCGATCTGAGGAAGGAAGCGACGTACGAGCTGTGGGTTCGCGGGCCCTCCGTCATCCGTCATGTCGTGCATGTTCCGGGCGTGAACATTGCCGTGCCGAAGACGATCCGTGCGGATCAGCCGTTGCCCGTCACCATGCGTTTCGCCGGACCGCCCAAGGAAGCCCCGTGGTGGATCGATCTCCGCCGAGAGGGCCGGACCGTCGTCCGGCGCAAGCTCGGTCGTGTGCTGTCCGGCACGGAGGTCGCCGTCTCGCTCCCGCTCTATCTTCCGGGCGGAACGTACGACGTCGTCCCGAGCCTCGGCGACATGGCCGTCGTGGACGGACCGGACGCACCGCCCGTCTCGACACGGGTCGAGATTTCGCCGCGGCCCGCCCGGTCGGACGATACCATCGCCCAGGTCCAACCCCACGGCGGCGTGCCGACGCTGTTCCTCAACGGACAACCGAACGCGTGCATGGCCTACATGACCTACCGACCGAATCCGCGGTACTTCGGCCAGTTCGGGCGCGCGGGCGTCCGGGTGTTCTCGTTCAGCTCGACACCGACCGCTTCGGCGTACGGCCTCTCGCCGACGACCTGGGTCGCGCCCGACGAGTTTGACTACTCCAACCTGGACAAGCGGGCCCGCATGCTGCTCGACCCCGTTCCCGAGGCCTACTTCTTCCCGCGGATCTACCTCTTCAGCCCGACATGGTGGGACGAGCGCCATCCCGACGACCTGGTCACCTACGACCCCGGCGACGACGGGCCGAGGCCGTTCCTTCACGGGCAGAGCAAGCGCGTCCCCTGTTGGGCGAGCCAGGCCTGGCGGGAGGACACCGCCCGGGCGATCCGCAGGTACATCGCCTACGTCGAGTCGACGCCCTATGCGGACCGCGTGATCGGCTACCACCTCGCGTCCGGAACGACCGAGGAGTGGATGATGTGGGGCGCGAACGAGAACCAGTGGGTCGACTACTGCCCCGCCAACGTTGCGGCGTTCCGGCGGTGGCTGACGCGGCGATACAAAACGGATGAAGCCCTCCGGCGCGCCTGGAACGACACGTCCGTCACGCTGGACACGGCCGAGGTCCCGCCGAAGCCGGCGCGCGCGCGGACGCTATTCGGCATCCTGCGTGATCCGGCACGCGAGCAGCCCGCGATCGACTACACGTTCTACACCTCGGATCTGGTGGCCGAGACGATCGGCACCTTCGCTCGCGTCGTCAAACAGGCCACCCGCGGCAACAAGCTCGTAGGGGTGTTCTACGGTTACGTCCTCCAGTTGATGGACCAGCGGATGCAGAACGCCGGCCACCTCGCGCTCCAGAAGGTATGGACCAATCCCGACATCGACTTCATCACCTCGCCGAGCAGCTACTACTCCCGCCGGCCCGGCAGCGGCTACGGCCACTTCATGTCCCTCACCGATAGCGTCAAGCTCCACGGGAAGCTCTGGATCAACGAGAACGACTACCGCACATGGCTGACCGGTGTGCCTCGGGGAAAATGGGGGAAGACGGACACCTACGAGGCCACGCTCAAGCAAGAGCGACGCGAGCTGGCCAGCGTTCTCGGCCAAGGCTGCGGTCAGTGGTGGTTCGACATGGGCGGCGGCTGGTTCGACGACTCGCGGATGATGACGCGGATCGCGCGACATCGGACGATCGCCGATCGCACGCTTCGCCTGCCGCGCGGGAACGTCGCCGAGATCGCCGTCATCGTCGACGACAAGAGCCTCAACTACCTTCGGCCCGGCAACCCCCTCAACAAGCCGTTGCTGCTCGACATCCTGCCGCGCCTCGCCCGCGTCGGCGCGCCGCTTTCGTACTATGCCCTCAGCGACCTGCCGGAGGTGCCCGAGCACAAGATGTACGTCTTCCTGAATCCGATTGCGCCGGATGCCGAGGACCGTCAGGCCATCGACGCCCTCAAGGCGAACGGGCACGTCCTCGTGTTCCTTTGGGCGGCGGGCGTGTTCCGAGACGGCAAGCTCGACCCCAAAGGCATGACCGACCTGGTCGGAATCCGCATCGCCATGCGCGAGGATCGCGCGCCCGTGCACGGCACGTTCGTGGGGTCGGACAAGCTCGCCGGCGGCCTCAGGCAGCCAACGACCCAGACCAAGCTCTCGATCGCGCCATCGTTCCTTGTGGATGACTCGGAGGCGATCCCCCTCGCCAAGGACGAGGACGGGCGCACGCTGGTGGCCGTGCGACGACGACCGAGTTGGACGAGTGTGTATGCGGCCGGTCCGCTGCATTCCCGCGGTTTCTTCCGCCGCTTGGCGGAGGCCGCCGGCGTCCACTGCTACATCGACACGCCGGACGTGGTCTACGCGACGGAGAGCCTGCTCGGCATTGCCTGCGACGAATCCGGCAAACGCAGCGTTCGGCTCCGTGAGCCGGCACGCGTGTGGGAGCTCTTCAGCGATCGGCTCGTCTGCAACGGGGCCGACGAGTTCTCGATTCACATGGAAGAGCACGACACGGCCCTGCTGCGGCTCGAGAACAGGCGGTAGGATGCGACGGTCCGCCCTGGCTGCAGGCCGATCCACTTCCATCGGTAGACCGAAGGTGATGATTGGCTAGGAAAACTGCGCATGCCCCCGACTCTGCTGGGACCTGCGGCATACAGACGGTGACCTAATGATCGCATCCTTATCGCTTCTCATCCTGTCGTCGCTTTCGGCGGACGCAAGCGCGGAGTCGCCGCGCGCGACGATGTCCCTCAACGGCCACTGGGAAACCGTCGAGGTCGCATCGCTGGAGGCCGGGCCGCCGCGAAGAGGCTGGGACGACGCCGAAGTGCCGGGCGTCTTCCAAGGCGTTACGGGAACCCAGCGGTGGCTTCGGCGGAGCATCGACGTGCCCGCCTCGTGGAAAGGCCGAGCGATCTACGTCCGGTACGACGGCGTCCGGTGGAACAGTTTGCACTTCTGGAATGGGCACATCGTGGGGCGCTGCTTCGAGGGCTTCCGTCCGTTCGAGGCCGACGCGACGGAGAACGTTCGCTTCGGCCGGACGAACGAGTTGCTCGTCGGCGTCCGCGACTGGCAGGGCGTGTTCACAGCGCCGATGGAGATCGACCCGAAGAAGGGTTGGTACGCCAACCGCGCCGCCCCGAAGGATCGCGTGCTATCGCCGATCGGTGGGCGTTTCACCGGATACGGGATCTGGGCGGATGTGGAGCTGCTGGCGGTACCGTCCACGCACATCCGCGACGTGACGATCGAGACCTCGGTCCGCAAAAGCGAGCTGCATGTCACCGTGGGCATCCGCAACACCCGCCGCGAAGACATCCCCGTCGAGGTCGCCTGTCGCGTCGCCGAAGAGCCTTCCGTCGTGCTGGAGCCCACCAAGATCATCGTTCCCGCGGGAGAGACCCAGACGGCCACCCTCCGCGTCGCCTGGCCGTCGCCGAAGCTCTGGTCGCCCCAGTCGCCGCATCTGTATCACCTGGAGCTCGAGCTGCGCCACAACGATCGCCGGATCGATCACGTGCGCGAGCGCTTCGGCTTCCGTGAGTTCTGGTGCGACGGCCCCTGGTTCTATCTCAACGGGACGCGGCTGACCTGCCGCGCGAGCTCCATGTGGCCGCTCCCCGCGAAGACCAAGGCCGACGCCGCGAAGCGCCTCCGCAAGCTCAAGGCCATCCACGTGCATTGCTTCCGCACGCACACGCAGCCGTGGCGGCAGCTCTGGTACGACGCGGCCGACGAGGTCGGCATGCTCATGATCCCCGAAGGGCCGGTCTGGAACGACGACGGCATCTATCGCGTGAAGGACCCTCAGTTCTGGCAACACTTCGGTGCGGACATCCGCGGCATGGTGGAGCGGATGAAGAACAACCCTTCGGTCGTCGCGTGGAGCATCGAGAACGAGATGTGGGGCCCGCGGATGAACGACGATACGCCCGTGGCCAAGGCGCACCTCGTCGAGCTCGGGCGGAAGCTGCGGCAATGGGACCCGACGCGACCCTTCACCTACGAGTCCGACGGCGATCCCGGCGGCGTGGCCGACATCATCGGTATCCACTACCCCCACGAGATGCCGGACGTTTGGCTGTATCCGAACACCTGCTACTGGATGGACGAGCCGGTGGCGCCCGGCCAGCACTTCACGAACGGGGCGGAGCGGTGGCAGTGGCGACGCCGCAAGCCGCTCTACATCGGCGAATACCTCTGGTGCCCCTCGCCGACGCCCGACGGCTATTCCATCATGTGCGGCGACCGCGCCTACGACGACTACGAACGCTATCGCAAGATCGCCATCGGCCGTGCGTGGAACATGCAGACCCGCGCGTATCGGTTCTATCGCGTCTCGGGCCTGTGCCCCTGGACGTGCGCCGGTGGTAGCGTAGACGTGCAAGAGGACCCCATGGCCCTCGCCCAGGCTGAATCGATGCGATCGCTGGCCGCCTTCGTCAAGGAGTACAACACGCGTTTCTTCGGCGGGTGCACCGTTCGACGCACACTGCACGTGATCAATGACACGCCGATCGAAGGCGACATCCGCGTCCAGTGGCGGTTCGAGGTCGACGGCAAAGCGGATCGGCGGGGCGAGTTCCAGGTCGCCATGAAGCCGGCCGACCTGCTCGCCCGGCCGTTTGCCCTTCGCCCGCCTGCCGTATCGAAACGCGCCCCGGCGACGCTGACGGTTTCGGCCGAGATTCCCAACGGCCCCACGTTTCACGAGCAGATCGCATGCAGCGTGTTTCCGCCAGCGTCGGTCGCCCCGCCGCCGAACGTGTCCATCGGCGTGCTCGGCGGAGCGCATGCGGTGCTGGATCGACTGAAGGAGTTGGGGCTACGGTTCAAGAGCATCCCGAAGTCGGCGGCCGGTCCCGATGACGTGGATATCCTCGTCGTCGCGCCGAACGCCTTAAACCACGACGGCGATCCGAACGCGCCCGCCGAGCTCCGCATCGCTCCTTCCAGCGCAATCGGTGGCCGGCTCACGTCGTTTGTTGAACGCGGTGGTCGTATCCTGTTGCTCGCCCAACGGCCGGGTCACAGGCGGGTCGGGCCGATTCGGTTCACGGATCGCCGCTCGACGATGTGCTTCCCCTTGGCACCGCTGCACGCAATCCTGCGTGACGTCGAGCGAGACGACCTGAAGTTCTGGGCACCGAATCACATCGTAGCCGACGCGCAAATCGATCGTTCGGATTGTGGGGGACGGGCGATCGTCGTCTCGGGCAGCAAGCAGGGCATCGAGCCGTGCCCGCTCGTCGAGTGCCGCGTCGGCAAGGGCGTCGTGCTCGCGTGTGGTCTGCGCTTGCTGGAGGCCCTGGATCAGGATCCGATCGCCGGCGTGATCCTCCGCAACGCTTTGGGGTATCTCGCCACCTGGGGGCAACGCGTCGGGCGTGGATCGGGCGATGATCCCGCGGGCGAACTCGCGGTCCTAACGCCGGAGGACGACCGGTGCACGCGCATGCGATCACGCATGGAACGCACCGGCCTCACCGTTCCTCGCATTGTGAGTTCGCCCAAGCGACTCCCCGAGGCAACCCGATCCGTGCTCATCGGCCGCGGATGCAGCGCGGAGACCATCGGCACCGTCCTGGAACGAATCGGGCAGAAGGGCGGTACCGTTTGGTGGCATCGGCCGACGCCTGATGCGTTTCGGACCGTCGTGTCGCGCTGGAACCAGACGCACGAACTCGTCGCGGCGCGCGGTCCGATGCGGTTGCGGCGGGGCCACCCGGTCGTCGACGGCCTCGCCCAGGCCGACCTCTACTGGGTGAAGGAGCATCCCGCGACCTCCGCCAGGTGGGCCAAGACGCCCGAGGCCGACACGATCCTCGATCATGCGATCGTCGAGCCGGGACGTCTGGACCTCACTCGAGCCCGCAAGATCGGGCCGGCGAGACTCACGCCGAAGGGCTCACCCTACAACCGCCCGCACGAGGGAGGCGTCATCCTCTGCACGCACGGCAGCGTGACGGCCGAGGTCGATTTCGGGCAAGGGGGAAGGACCCTCATCGCCGTCAGGGCCAAGGGCACCTCGGCCGAGCGAGAGTGGCCTCGCCTGGACATCCGCATCGACGATACGTGGCGCGGGCAGGTCAACGTGGACGCGGCGGAGCCACAGTTCTTCTCGCGCGTCGTCGACGCGCCGGCCGGCAAACATCGACTCAACCTGGTGTTCATCAACGACAAGCAGACGGCGAACGAAGATCGAAACCTGTGGATCGCCGAGGTCTATGTCCAGCCCGTAGGCGAAGACGAGGCCTCGCTTACGGTCCACGCGACACCGGCGGGCCTGGCGTCGATGCCGGTCGGTCGTGGACGGCTCGTGGTCGACCTCGTGCGGTGGGACGAGCCGGACGAACGCAATGAGCCCCGCGCGCGGCGGTTCCTCGCCTCCATCCTCGCCAAGCTCGGCGCCCGGGCGGGTCGGTCCGTGGTCGCCTCAGTCGAGGCCGAGACGATGGCCTATCAGGAGACCGCCCACAACCGTCCCTACGGTGACGTCCTCGCTTTGGTGACCAACGGGTGGGCCCGCGTCCCGGTCGTCTGTGGGCGACCGGGGGAGTACGTTCTACGGATTCACGCGGAGGGCTCGAAGGCTCTTGGCGCCTGGCCGTTGCTCGTCGTTCGGCTCGGCGGAAAGGAGGTGGGACGAGTCGGGATCGACGCACCGACCCGCCGCGGCTACGACCTGCCTATTCGCATCGGCCCTGGCACGCGAACGCTCCAGCTGGAGTTCGTCAACGACCTGTGCCGCCCGCCGGAGGATCGGAACATCTGGCTGGATCGAATCGAGATCTGGTGTGCGAAGTAGTGCTCAAGGAGGCGGTTGGCTACTCCACGGCGTAATAGGAGGCGAGTATCCCGCGCCCACGGTATCTTCTGGCGATTTCTTCCTGTGTCACGTGTCCATCCCTCGTCTTCTGCATGCCCTCACAGAGCTGATCCAGGCCCTACATACATTCTCCTCGTGATGCGCTGTGCTGTCCTGAACCCTGAACCCTGAACCCCGACCCCTGCTTCTTCAGACCCCAAGCTGCCTTCAAGAAAGACTGAACAGTGCGTCAGAAGAGCCCTGTATCCGGGTGGCCCATGGCTTTAGCCATGGGGGGCGCGAATCTCACCGGGGATTCGTGTCCCCCACCTCTGCCTCGACGAGGCTCGGCACAAGTGAAGAGGTGGGCCACCCAAGTTTCGCCGACTGTCCGAACATCTATACAAGCAGCCGAGGCCCCCGATGCTGCATGCCCGCTTTCTGGCTCGGGTAGCCGGTGCCCCCGCGCTCACTCTTCCGCAAAGCGCACGACCACCTGCGCGTCGCTCGTCTTCGGCACGTTCACCCATAGTCGATGATCGGATTCATCGTATCGCCACGCGTTTTTTGGTGGCGTCTTGCCGTTGACCTGCACGGCCATGGGCGCCGCGTTCGCCAGGATCCGCAGGACATACGCCCGTGGCTTTCCGCCGGCGATGCCGATCGTCAGCTTCGGACCCTCCATGCGGGCCGTCAGCTTCGTGACCTTGCCCGACGCGCTCCACAACGGGAAGCTCGCCGCCTTCTCCGCGTCGGGGTAGACGTCCAGCGTGATCGTCCCGTCGGGCGTGGGCTTGCCGTGACCGGTGATTGCGTGACGAACGTGCAGCGGCACGATCGACCCGCTCCGAATGAAGACCGGATACCGATCGTCCGGCACGGTCAGCTGGAGCGTCTTCGGGCCGGCGTGCACCACCGTGTTGTTCCA
>CAZKCX010000104.1:0-13447 GCA_964550865.1 uncultured Planctomycetales bacterium | reverse complement strand
GTGCTCGAGGGACCATCCGTCGGCGACAGGGAAGGGGTGCGCGTGCTGATCGCCCTGAAGAGGCGCCAGATCGTAGCCAGGGGTGGAGCCGCTTCTGCGGCGGAACCCCTGGTTCCGGGCACCCCACAACGTTACGCCCCAACGGGGCGTCGGACAACCATGGAGGATGAACACGGCGGCATGGAACGTAGCATGGGCATGCTTGTCGCGGCGTAGCATAGCGAAGCTGGATTGCCCATGGGTCCCCGTCGTGCGATCCACAGCAGGCGAACGCACGGGCGAGCTTGTCACGGCGTCCTGCTTCGCTGCGCTTCGACGGGACACGTCGCCGCAGGCGAAGCGGGAACGCCCATGCTAGGAAGGGCGCCCATCCTGCCGATCGCCCTCTTCCGGTAAGGGCCCGGTCAATCGCGAACACCCTCCGGCGTCCCTTCGGGACGCACTGGGATCTGGGATCTCGTACCACGGGTTCCGTCCGCCCAGAAGGCGGACTCCACCCGTGGCTGCACTCCTCAGGCCCTTCGGGCCTGCCCGCCCAGAACGTCATGCACCCGGTGCGTCCGGCCCCGAGACCGCCGAACGTCTCCCTTGGGACACGTCCCCCGGCGGTGCTATACTGCCGGACTGCCGTTGCCGGTGAAGGGCCTCGGCGGTGCGGGAGGCATCGAGCGTCGTGAAGATCACGTTTCTGGGTACGGGCACAAGTCACGGTATCCCCATGATCGGGTGCGATTGCGAGGTCTGCACCTCGGACGATCCGCGCGACAACCGGATGCGCGTCTCCGTCGCGGTGGAGTACGACGACGGGTACACCGTGCTTGTGGATACGACGCCCGAGCTTCGGATCCAGTGTCTGACGTACGATATAAGGCGGTGCGACGTCGTCCTCTTCACCCACCACCACGCCGACCACATCACGGGGCTGGACGACCTGCGACGTTTCAACTGGCTCCAGGACTGCGCCATCGAGTGCCTCGGCCTGCAGTCCACGCTCGATCGCCTCACGCACATGTTCGACTACGCGTTCACCTACGACCCGCACTACCCGAGCGCGAAGCCCGAGTTGGTCGCCCGCGCCATCGATGGGCCGTTCGAGGTCGGCGGGAAACGCATCGTCCCCATCCCTCTGCTGCACGGCCCGATGCCGATCCTCGGATTCCGCTTCGGCGACTTCGCGTACTGCACGGATTGCAGCGTGATCCCGGACGAGTCGTGGGCCTTGCTCGAAGATCTTGACCTGCTCGTGTTGGACGCGCTCCGCATTCGGCCGCACCCGACGCACTTCAACTTCGAGCAGGCGGTGGCGTGTGCCGAGCAGATCGGCGCGCGTCGGACGTTCTTCACGCACATCGCCCACGAGCTCAAGCACGAGACGGCCAACGCCCAACTCCCCTCGAATATGAAGCTCGCCTACGACGGATTGGTGGTCGAGCTGAGCGATCGGACCTAGCAATCGTCTGGTTTCGTATCCTGGATTCCGGTCGCGCGAAGCGGCGCAGACGTACCCCCGCGGAGGTCCGAGAACCAGGAATCCCGTTCCTTTCGCCGTTTCTCGAGGCAGTATTCGGCGCAAACGGTTGTCAACCGGAGGGGGATGCCTGTGATAAGGCCTGGTGAGGGGTTTGGGATGAAACCGTATAGGCCGAGGCCGTCCCGGTCGTCTCTCCGGAGCGGTCCGGACCGTTGGAGGACTCACCATGCTTGCCGAAGCTGCCGCAGCCACCGAGGCTGCCCAGAAGGCGAAGGACGAGGCCGGATTCCTCGTCCTCATCCTTATCGTCTTGACGATCATCCTGTTGATTCTGCTTCGCTTTCGGTGGATGCCGCGCATCCGGCGGGCGGGCTACCGCGGCCTGGGGGACTTCCTCCGGCGGATCCCGACGACACCCGCGCAGAAGCGGGATGCCTTGGACCTGCTGCTGCGGGGTATCGTCGTCTTCGCCGTCGGTTGCGTACTCATTCCGTATTTCGTGGTGGGTCTGATCATGGTCTACTATGGCGCGCGGAAACTCCTGATGGCGTGGATGGGCCTGGGAGTCCTGGAAGACGTCGATGAGCCGCAGCCAGCGATCGCCAGCGAACCGCCGCCGTCGGAGTCCGGGATGTGAATCGGCCCCGTCGGATGCGGAGGTGCGTCGTCGCACGCAGGCTGCGGTTGCGGCGGTGCGGGCCGGGGACGTCGACGCCTTCGCCGACATCGTGACGCTCTACAAGGTACGTTTGATGAGCGCGTGCGTAACGCTGATGCGGAACCGCGGGGCGGCCGAGGAACTGGCCCAAGACGTGTTCGTGCGCGCCTATCGTTATCTCGATTCGTACGACGAGCGGCGAGACTTCTACCCGTGGCTGGCGAAGATCGCGTATCGGCTCGCAGGGCGGCGGTGGGCCGAGGCGAAGCGCAATCCCCGCACGGAGTCGACGGATGAGCTGGTCGAGCGCCTATCCGATGGCTCACCGACGGCGACGCCGGACGAGCGACTGACCGGAGCGGAACAGGCCCGACGCCTCTGGCAGGCGGTGGAGAAGCTGCCCCAGGGCGAACGCTTCGCCGTCCTGCTGTTCTATCGGCAGGGGATGTCGGTCACCGACGCGGCCGACGTGATGGACGTCACGCCCGGGGCGGTCAAGACATGGCTGTACCGTGCCCGCAAGCATCTCCGGGCATTGCTCGAGCGCGAGGCCGTAGAAGATTGCGCGAAGGAATCGAACGGATGAATTGCGAATTGTTTCGACAATTCGTCGACGCCATGCCGCTACGGGAACGGGACGACACGGAGCGGGCGTTGCTGGAGGAGCACGCACAGGCGTGCGAAACGTGCAGCGACTACCTCGAGGCGGCGCGGTCGCTCCAGGACGACCTTGCGGAACTGCCGGAGTTCGTCCCGTCGGAGCATTTCGACGCCGACGTCATGCAACGGGTCCGGACGGAGGCCCGCGCGACCTCGGGGTACCTCGCTTCGTCGCGCCTCCATCCGCTCGACGTGGGCGCCGTGGCGGCCGGCATCGGAGCGGTTGTGCTTTGGGTCTTCTATCGCATGAACCCCGAGGCCTGGACGACATGGCTGACCGCGACCGCCGACCGCATTCAAGCATCCACAAATGCACTGTATGGGCGGACAATGCTCGGTTCCGTCGTCGCGTTCGTGGAGGCCCTGCCGGGGTTCGGGCTCGATCTCGTGCGCACGGTGTTGCGATGGTTCCGTCTCGATGTGGACGTCCAGGAGGTGGACGTCCAGGAGCTCCTGGGCGTTCCCACCCCGCCGCGCGTGGATGTCTTGGACCTGACCTACGCGTATTGGCCGAGCCTGGAGATGACCGTCCTCATCGCGGGGGCGTTGCTGCTGCTGTTTGCCGCGCTGATCGAGATCGAGCGGAACGGCTCGGCTCGGCGCCGGTAGGCGACCGCAAGCCCTCTCCTTCTTTCCGACCGGACATGGGGGACGACCTCGCGTAGAATACCCGCATGTCCGAGGCACCCGAGGAATCCGCCGGTATTGCGCTCGAGCCGGTACCTTGCCCCTTGTGCGACGGCACGGATCACCGCGAGGAACGAATCATTCGCGGCTTCCGGCTCGTGCAATGCAACGGCTGTGGGATGGTGTTCGTCAACCCGCAGCCGACCGCCGAGACGCTGGCGGCGGGCTATAACGTGCAGGACAGCCAGCTGGCGGATCTGATCGGCGGCCGGCAGGACAAGGTCGATTTCTATCGGACGTGGTTCAGCGAGCGGGATCAGCGGCGCTGGCAGGCCGTGCTCCGCAAGCTCGAACGGATCGGGGGGAGAGGGCGATTGCTCGAGTACGGATGCGGGCCGGCGATCGTCGGGCAGCTTGCCGCCGACGCGGGCTGGCAGGTCGATGCGATCGACGTCGGTGAGTGGATCCGCGAGCTGCAACCGGAGCGGACGTTTCCGCTGCACGTCGGCACGCTGGACGACATGGATTGGCCGGAGTGCCACTTCAGCGTGGTCTACGCGCAAGATGTGCTCGAGCACCTGGCACGGCCCCTGGATGAGCTGCGGAAGCTCGCCCGGCTGCTCCGTCCCGGTGGGGTCATCTACGTGCACGTTCCGAACTATGCGTCGCTGACGATCCGTCTGGGCGTCTCGCGCTTTGCCTACAACGAGCCGCTCGGTCACCTGAACTACTTCACTCCGCGAACGCTCACGCTCATGCTGAGGAAGGCGGGGTTGGGTCGGGTGCGTTTGAGCTCGGACCACCTCGAGGTGGAGGACTTCATCCGACGCGGGCCGTTTGACTACGAAGCGTTCGAGCGGAAGGTCGAGGAAGGGGGTCGACGGCGGCGGGGACGCCTCTGGGCGATCGGGCGAGAGTTGATCAACGTCCCGTTGGGCCTCTTCCAATGCGGGACCTACCTCTGGGGCTTTGCCAAGCGGACGTAACGCGAGCAGAGCCCAGCCCAAGATCTTTCACCACTCCGGTTCTCGCTCCGAAACCGGCGGGCGGAGCACCTCCAGCATGACGACGGCCCGACGCAGGTCGTTTCGATCCAATGACCGTTCAAAGAGCCCTTGCCCCGCCAGCGTCTCACCGCGTCGCGTTCCGGTGGCGTCCATGTCCACCTGACCGTACCAGCTCCTTGCCTCCTCCTCGGCGCGGTGCCTCCCCATGTGCTCGGCGTGTTCGCCGACGGCCTCCTGCGTGTGTTGGGCGACCTGGCTCGCGTCGCGGCGCCGGGCCTCTCTGGCCTGTGGCTTGGTGTGTACGGGTTCCGCTCGACGGGCCCGTCTTGCCGGCGGCTGCTGGGGCGGGCGACGTTGCGGCCCGGGCACCGGGGGGACGCGCTCGGGTTGGCGCTGGCTGGCCTCGACGCGGTCCATGATGTCCCGCAACGCCTGCTCCTTGCGCTCGGCCTGCGGAGGTCGCGCCCGCGGGGGACGGGCTCGCGGAGGACGGCGTTCGGGTGCGCCCCGCCGTGGCGGCACGCGATCCGTCGGACGTTGCTCGCCTTCCGCGCGAGGAACCTTCTTCGGCCGGCGGGTACGCTCCGCTTCCTCTTCCTTCTTCTTCTTGCCCAAGATCGAGCCGAGCGCCGAGATCGCCACGAAGACGGCCACAATGATGATCTCGACGAGGTCGCTTCCGCCGAGGGCCAGCATGTCCGGGGCGTGGATCAGATTGGCGAGGCATCCCAGCGTCATGAAAGACGCTCCTTTCTGACAACACCGAGGATGGGCGTGAGGCCGGCCGGTCTACGGTTTACCGACCTCACGCCCCTTCCGCGGGGGATACTCCGTGATACCTTGAGACCGCGCTACTCCGTCGGCGAGCCGCCCGAGCTCGTGTCCGAGCCCTGGCCGGCGATGCTGTCTCGCATCGACGTATCCGCCACGATGTTCTTCATGCGGTAGTAGTCCATCACGCCCATGTTGCCGCTGCGGAAGGCATCCGCCATGGCCTTGGGCACCTCCGCCTCGGCCAGCACGACGAGGGCGCGGTTCTTCTGGACCTCCGCCTTGTATTCCTGCTCCTGAGCGACGGCCAGGGCGCGGCGCTTCTCGGCCTCGGCCTGGAACCGGCGCTTGTCGGCCTCGGCCTGATCGGCCTGCAGCTTTGCCCCGACGTTCTCCCCGACGTCGACGTCGGCGATGTCGATGGAGAGAATCTCGAACGCCGTGCCGGCGTCGAGCCCGCGCTCGAGCACCTTCTTGCTGATCGTATCGGGGTTCTCGAGCACCTCTTTGTAGTCCTTGGCCGAGCCGATCGACGTGACGATGCCCTCGCCGACGCGGGCGACCACGGTCTCCTCCGTCGCACCACCGATCAGTTGGAGCAGGTTCGTCCGCACCGTGACGCGGGCGGTGGCCTTGAGCTGGATGCCGTCCTTGGCGACGGCGTCGATGCTCCGCTTCGGGCTTTGATCGCTGGGGACGTCGATGACCTTGGGGTTCACGGACGTGGTAATCGCTTCGAGAATGTCCCGGCCCGCCAGGTCGATCGCACAGGCCTTCTGCCAGTTGAGGTCGATGTTGGCCCGGTTGGCGGCCACGATCGCGTTGACGACGTTGGGCACGCGCCCGCGAGCCAGGTAATGGCTTTCGAGGTCGTTCATGCTGATGTCGTGGATGCCGGCTTTGACGAGCTGGATTCGACCGTACACGATCGAGCGGGCGTCGACCTTTCGCAGCCGCATCCCGATCAGGTCGATGAACGTCACGCCCGCGCGGCTCGCAAAGGCCTGGAGCCAGAGGCTGAAGAACTGTGCGAGAACCAGCACAAGGACCAGGCCGACGATGATCGCAACAATGGCGATGATCCAACCGACGTTCCCTATCGCGCCTCCGCCACCGGCGGCGGCAAGCACCAACGAGCAAATCGTGTTCATGGTTTGGGCTCCTCGCTCTGCGCTAGGCTTCCCCGCTTTTCATTCGATGCGGCCGACGCGCCTTGCGCCCGCCGCCACTATGCTTGAATCTTACGCACGACCAGGTCCCGGCCGCGAACCTGGACGCCTTCCACCTTGACGCCCTTTTCGATGACGCCGTATTCCGCGACGCATTGGACGCGGCGATTCTCGAACACGCAGCTTCCCACCGGCCGGAGCGTCGTCATCGCGCGACCCGTCTTGCCGACGAGCGCTTCGGTTTCATCCGTGTGGAAATCGTAGTCCTTTTCCGTGAGCGTCGGGTTCGGCGGGGCCATCCTACGGCCCACAGGCAAAACGTACCAGTACTTCACCGTCAGCACGATGCCGGTGGGGATCAAGACGACCGCCAGAAGCACGGCAACGTATCCGGCCGTGTCGCTCACGCGGAACGTCATCACGATACCCGCGATGAGGAATCCGAGGCCGGCGATGGTGAGCACGCCGTGACTCGGTATGAAGATCTCGATCACCAGAAGCACGATGCCGAGAGCGTACAAGAGCAGGGCTAACGGGATAGTATCCATAGATCTGTGTGCCGGTGCGTCCTCGTGACGAATTCGATCAGGCGTCCTCCAGCTTGCGGACCACGATGCGGTTTCCCCGGCGCTCAATGACCTCGACGGGCGCCCCGGCCTCGATGAAGTTCGACTGGGCGACCACGTCCACGAGGCAGCCGCCGAAGTCGGCCTTGCCCGCCGGACGCAGCGGACCGACCGACTTGCCGACCTCACCCAAGAAGGCCGACCGGGGATACGCCTCCGCAGTGGAGATGTCCTCGGCCGTCGGGTTCGGTGCGACGAGCCTGCCGACGTACGGCACCTTCTGCAAGTATCGACTGAGAATCATCGCCCCGATGAACGATCCCGTCATCGCCGAGGCCATCACCATCAGGCCGATCTTCGCGCCCCTCCACGTCGTGTCGAACCGGGGCAGCGTGAACGGGATGCCGGGCTCCTCGGGGACGAACGTCGCCACCAGGCCGGCGAGCACCAGCACGATGCCCGCGATGCCCGCGATGCCGAAGCCGGGAATCACGAAGATCTCCAGCCCGATGAAGACGAGGCCCAAGACGACCAGGATGATCTCCCACGCGTTTGCCAACCCTGTAAGGTACGGTGCCCCGAGGAAGATGACCAGGCAGATAAGCGCGACCAACCCGGCGATGCCCACGCCCGGCGTGTTGAACTCGACATACGCCCCGAGCAGCACGAGCGTCATCAAGATGCCGCGGACGATCGGGTTCGTCAGCCAGTTCACGAGCTGCTCGGACCAGGTGAACGTCATCTCCTGAACATCCCCCTTGACGTCGTAGAGGTCGACCAGGCCCTGCCAGTCGGCGACCTTGGCGCGGGCGAATCCGTAGGCAATGGCCTCGTCCTGCGTCATCGTCAGGAGCTCGTCGGCCGCGACGATCGGGTTCTTGTCGACCGGGAAGTTGTCGACCTTCCGCACCGTCTCCCAGTCGGTCTTGCTGCGAACCTGCTCGTCGATCCCCCGGGCCTGCGCGACGATCTCGCGCTCTGTTTGCTCGACCTCTTGGCCTTGCACGGTCTTGGTGGTGCGGGTTTCCTTCGTACGTGTTTCGGGCGCCTCCGTCGCCTCCTCACCCGTCAGGCCGAAAAGCCGGTCTCGCTCGGCCCGATCGACGAACCGCCGCTCGAGGACCTTTCCGTCGGGGCCGATCCTCTCGACCCAGAAGACCTCCCGCTGCGGCTCGATCATCGCCAGACACAGCAGTGGGTCGTACCCACGCTTCTTGGCCGAATCGCGGAACTCGGTAAGGACGGGGGCCTTCATCTTGGCCTTCACATCGTCCGGGATCGCCTGCACGCCCTGCGGCCCGACCATGATTGGCTGGCAATCGCCGATTCTGGCGTTGGGCGAGACGACGATCTCCTTGCACGCGAGGGATATCATCGCCCCCGCGCTGAAGGCGTGCGGGTTGATCCACGCGACCGTATGCACCTCGCGCGACAGGTCCTTGATGGTCGAGCAGATGTCGAGCGCGCTGGCGACCGAGCCGCCGGGCGTGTCCATCTCGAAGATGATCAGACGAATGTCCTGGTCGCGAGCCTCTTGCACGCGGCGTTCGATGCTGTCGGCCATGACGTCGTTGATCTCGCCTTCGATCGTGATGATGGCGGCCTTGGCGAATCCGGAAGGGGGCTTCTTGGTGCGAGTGGCTTCAGGGCGTGTCGCCGGCTCTGCCGCCGCGCCGACGATCAACGCCGCTACGGCAAGAAGACCCGCTCCGCGCATCCACCTGCGATTGACTGATACGTTGAGCCTTCTCATCGCACTCCCTCGTGGCCGTCCGTCGACGGGACGTCGATGCGGGCAAACCAAGCCTTTGCTATATCGGATAGTACGACGTGCCGGAACGCCTAGCAAGTTGAATACGAGGCCAAGTTTGTAATGGCACGGCACGGTCGACCGGAGGTGTCCCCATGCCCGGCCGGCGGCGCAACGGTTTCGCCCAACGTACTTTGTGATACCTTCTTGGGACGGTAGACTGTGGCCCAAGGAGACCAGGGCGCCGCGGCGGCGCATCGAGAACCCTCCGAGAACGCTTCAGGAACAGGGAGCACGCCTTATGTATTGGACACCCCAATGGCCCCAAGATTTCCCTGCAGTCCCGTACAGGACCGCCGGGCATGTCGCGGCGATTGTCGCGGCCTTGACGCTCGCATCGGTCCCGACACGAGCGGATCACATGCTCTTGCAGGTCGAAGACTTCGAGGGACCCTGGCGGCGGCAGACCAACATCTCCGGTTACATCGGCACCGGCTTCTGTACGTCCAACGCCAACCCGAAGGTGGCCGAGACGGCGATGACCAAGACCGTCCGCATCGCCGACGGCGGCAAGCACGCAATCTGGGCACGCGGCTACACGTCGTCGAACAGCCGTCGCGCGTTTCGTCTGCAAGTGGGCGATACGCTCTTCGACAAGACGCACGCGCAGCGAAAGCGCGAGTGGTCGTGGCAGCGCGCCGGCGAGGTCGACCTGCCGGCCGGTGAGGTCAGCATCGCCGTTCGCGACGCGGACAACGGCTTCGAATCGGTCGACGCGGTGCTCGTCACGAACCGACTCGACTTCGATCCCGATGCGGAACTGCGCCGATGGAAGCTTTTCCCCGAAAAGCTGCCCGAGACGGCCAACGCGATCCACTTCAACATCCAGGCCTGCCACAAGATCCTCCAGCAGCACAAGCCGCCCGCCACCAAGGCCGAATGGGAATCAAAGCGCAAGGGGGTCCATCGCGAGCTTGCCGAAGCCCTGGGCCTGCACCCGATGCCGGAGCGGACGCCGCTGAACGCCAAGATCACCGGCCGCACCGAGCGCGACGACTACGTGATTGAGAACCTGGTCTTCGAGAGCCGGCCGAACTTCTACGTGACGGCCGTGGTGTACGTGCCCAAGCGGGCGCCCAAGCCCGCGCCCGCCGTCGTCGTCGTGCCCGGCCACGCGATGAAGGACGGCAAGAACTATCACCTCTATATGCTCGCGCAGCTCGGACTCGTCCGGCAGGGCTTCATCGTGCTGGCGTACGATCCGATCGGCCAGGGGGAACGCCGCCTGCCGGGCTTCGCCCATACGCTCGGATACGGCTCGCTGCTCGTCGGCCAGACGAACGAGGGCATGATCACCTGGGACACCATTCGCGCGGTGGACTACCTCTGCGCGCGCGACGACGTCGACAAGGACCGGCTCGGCCTGGCGGGCAACTCCGGCGGCGGGGAGAACACGTTCTACGCGCTGCCGTTCGAGCCGCGCTTCAAGACGGGCACGAGCTTCTGCTTCGTCTGCTCGTACGATCAGTTCCTCCTCTACGGTGGAAACCACTGCATCTGCAATCACCTGCCCGGGATCGTGCACCACATGGAGGAGTTCCAGATCATCGGCCTGAACGTGCCGAGGCCGTTTCTGTTCGGCAACGGGGCGAAGGACAAGATCTTCCCGATCAAGGGCGTGCGGGACACGCATCGATGGGCGCAGCAGATCTACGCGCTATACGGCGTCCGCGATCGCGTGGTGAGCGTCGAGGTGCCGCTTGGTCATGGTTGGTCTAAGCCCTTGCGCGAAGTCTGCTATGGCTGGATGAAAAAGTGGCTCCGCGGCGAAGGAGACGGCAGCCCCGTCCCCGAGCCGGAGATGAAGCACGATGAGCCGGATTCGCCCGTGCTGATGAGCTTCAAGGACGGCAAGATGCCCGAGCCCGCCGAGACCGTCGTGACGCTCAATCGCAAACGGGCCGAAGAGCTCCGCGCCGCGTACGCCGACCCACCGGCGTCTAAGCAGGCCTGGACGAAGCGGGCCGGCAAGTGGCGAGAGGACCTCTGGCGGTGCTTCGGCGGTGAGCCGGACGCGTTCGCTCCCCAGGCGAAACGCGTCAAGACGTTCTACTGGAAGGGCCGGCGCGTCGAGACGATGACGATCCGCACCGAGCCGGGCATGGACGTCGCCGCCGTCCTCGTCCTGCCGAAGCAGGCGAAGAAACGCTGCCCGGCCGTGATCTATCTTGGGCTGGCCGACAAGACGCGAATCTTGAGCGATCGGCGGATGCAGGAGGTGCTCGAGGGCGGCTCAGCCATCTTGATGCTCGATCCCCGCGGGTTGGGCGAGGCGTTCGTGCACGAGAACCACCTGACGAGCGATTCGATCTGTCTGGGTCGGCACATCTTTGCCCAGCGGGTGTGGGACGTCATGCAGGCGGTCCGCGTCCTTGCTGGGAGGGCCGACATCGACGCGTCGCGGATTCGGTGCTTCGGCACGGACGGGTCCGGGCTGCTCGGCGTGTTTGCGGCCGCGCTTGGATCGCCGTTGGAGGCGGTCGCGTGCGCCGAGCCGCTGGCGAGCTATCGGTTCTTCCTGGAGGACGACCAGCCCCAGCCGATCTGGCTGGCGGTGCCGAATTTGCTGAAGGTCACGGACGTCGCCCAGGCGATCGCCCTGGCGGCTCCGACGCGGATGATGATCGTCAACCCGGTGGGCTTCGGCGAGAAGCCGCTGCCGTCCTCGCAGGCGCGGGAGGAGATGGACTTCGCCGCGCGGGCGTATGACCTGCTCGGGAAGCCGAATCGCTTCGAACTCGTTACGGGGGATCCGCAGGCGACCGAGGCGAGGCTGACGGCGTTCTTGGACGGAAGCGGGCCTTGGTAGCAGGGGGCGGGTGGTTCAATTCCGCGATCGTGTGCAGGAGTCCGATTCGTACGGAGCACCTACCGCGTGATCGCGTAGTAGATGACGTAGAACCAGCCGAGCGCGCCGTGGATGATCACCCAGAGGATCGATTCGTAGTGACTCCAAGAGATGGCCACCGCGATGGCCGCGCCGAGCGAGATGCCCGTGCTCGACGCACCAACGCTTACCCCCGTATGCCGAACGTTCGGTTCGCCCATCGTTTACTCGCTCTCCGGCGTGCTCGCTTCGATCCTCCGCATGCCCGCTCCCTCGGCCAAAGGGTCGGCACCTACACCCAGCTCTTGCCGATCATGTCGCCGGGCACGGGCAGGCCCAGCATCGTGAGGACCGTCGGGGCCACGTCGTAGATCGACGCGGTGTCGTCTCTCCCCTTGGCGGGTAGCGACGGGTGGTGCAGGATGTACATCCCATGACGCGCGTGGTTGGCGTCGTCCGGGCCGGTGTCGTTCTCGAAGGTGTACAGGCTCGGGTTGCCGACCGTCCCGACGCTCCGCCAGTTGAGATCGCCGAACAGGATGACCAGGTCGGGCGCGACGTTGTTGACCTTCTTGTAGATCTCCTCGGGCTTGTAGACCACCGTGCCCATCGGCTTACCCTCGTGGTCGACGACGGCCTCGAGCCGCTCGATCATCTCGTCGCGAAACGCTTCATACTTCCGCTGCTTGATGATCCCATTCGGCTCGCGTCCTTTCACGTTGAAGAAGCAACGGGCGTAGTAGCCGCCCTCGCCCCAGACGCGGGTCTTCTTCCAGTTGACCTCGACGTCGGCGAACTTGGTCGGTCCGGTCACCTTGCTCTTGAGCTTGAGCAGGCCTTCCTGGATCAGCCAATCGTTGAAGCAGAAGCCCCCGTGCATGAGCTGCGCCCCGTGGTCGCTCGCCCACAGGACGGCCGTCTTGTCGAGGTCCATCGCCTCCACAAGCTCGCCGATCTGCTCGTCGAGGAACTTGTGGTAGTCGCGGATGCAGTTCTCATACGGATTGCCCGGTTCGTACCGATGGTGGTTCGGGTCGGCGTATTGCCAGAAGCCGTGGTAGAGGCGGTCGGGGCCCATCTCCACCATCCAGAAGAAGTCCCACTCCTTGGTCTGGATGAAGTGCTTGGCCAGCTTGAACCGCTCCCGGGTCATGTCGTAGATCTGCTGGATGAGCCAGTCCTTGTCGTCCGTGCGGAAATTGCGGACGTCCAGCTGGTAGTCGGGCGTGACCTCATCGATCTCGGCCTTGAGCTCCTTGGGCCAGGTGTAGTCGCTGTCCTTGCTGGGGGTCATGAAGCTCGTGACCATGATGCCGTTCGGCGGCTGCATGATCGGGAAGGTTCCCGGCACACCGAGGACGATCACCTTCTTGCCCTGCCGACTGAGGATGTCCCACAAGCGCGGCTCGCGGACGGCCGCCGAGGTCGCGATGCTCAGCTTGTCGTAGCTGTAGTCCGCACGATTACGGAAGCCGTAGATCCCGAGTGTGCCGGGATCCTTGCTGCTGCCCATGCACGACCACGCCGGCACGGTGATGGGGGGGATCGTGCTCTCGAGGTTGCCGAACGTGCCTCCGTCGGTGAAGCGTTTTTGCACCGGCAGATCCTCCGCGAATCGCTCGAACATCAGATGCGGATCGGCACAGTCCAGCCCGATGATGGCTACCTTCTCGATGGCGCTCATGGTGATCAGTCCTTTGTCCGTTGCCTTCGTACGCCGGTTTATGGCCCAATCGGTATTCGCCGAGACCCGGGATCCGTGACCCGGGACTTAGTACCGTATTTCACAAGTGGTACGACTATGGCAGTGTTCATGTGTGCCACGTTTGCGGCTCGAGCCGCGGCATTCATGCCGCGCGGCCGCGCCGGATGAATCCGGCG
>CAZKCX010000103.1:0-13451 GCA_964550865.1 uncultured Planctomycetales bacterium | reverse complement strand
GGCCCCGGCGGGCTCTTCCGCGGGCTTCGCAATGTCCCCGTCTTCCAGCGGCTGGCCGAGGACATCCTCCGCCACTGTCCCCAAGCGTGGGTCATCAACTACACCAACCCGATGTCGGTGCTGACGCGCACGCTCACACGCAACGGCGTCCGGGCCATCGGTTGCTGCCACGAGGTCTTCGGCGTGAAGGACCTCCTCATCGAACTCACCGAGAAGACGCTCGGGCGAAAAGGCCTCAAGCGCAACGACGTCGACGCCGTGGTGACCGGCATCAACCACTGTACGGTGATCCCTCGCGCGAGCGTTGCCGGCCACGACGCCATCGAGATGGTTCGCGAGCAGATGAAGCGGCCCGGGGTGGTTCGAGCGTATGCCGGCCGCGAGGAGGTCGAGCAGGCGACCGGGATCTTCGCGCGCCACCAGATCAAGCTCGAGCTGCTCAAGCGATACGGTGTGCTGGGGGCCGCCGGGGACCGACACCTGGGCGAGTTCTTCCCCGGATACCTTACGCCCAAGACCTTCGAGGGAGCCCGGTGGGGGGTGCTCGTCACGACGATCGACGAACGCATCGGCTGGAAGACGACCGACCTGGCGGATCGCCGCAAGCAGCTCCGGTCGAAGGAAGCGTGGTCCAGAAAGCGCCTCGTCGCCAGCGGGGAGGAGGCCGGCGACATGATGGCCTGCCTCGCCGGACGACGCACGATGCGGACGAACGTCAACCGGCCCAACCGAGGACAGATCTCCAATCTGCCCGACGACGTCATCGTGGAGACCATGGCCGTTCTCAAGAACGATGAGGTCGATCCGATCTGCGCCGGTCCCCTGCCGTCGGGGCTTTTGCCGTGGTACCAGCGCCACGTGGCGAACCAGGAGATGACCGTTGAGGCGGCGCTTTCGGGCGACCGCGCCGCGGCGATGCAGGCGCTGCTCAACGATCCGCTCGTCGCCGACCACGACGATGCGGAGAAGATATTCACCGAGATGCTCCGCGCCGAGGCCGACTACCTGCCGACCTTCCACCGGCGTCGACGGGCTCGGCGTTTCAAGCGGGACAGGACCAAGCTGGCGGCCATCGACGGCGCGCTGGCGTGCGGGTTGTCGTACGGGTAAGGGCCCGACCATTTCCCGCCGCCCGAAAAGCCACGCGGCGACTCATGCCCGCTGCGCCGACGTGCCGATAAAATCAACGGTATGCGGTCTGGAAACGCGCCGGTGCTGCGCCACGCAAACTCACGCATCTGGGCTCAAAAGGCCGGCTCATCAGGATTGTGGGGCCTCGTAACCGCCCGAGCCATAGGGCGTTGCATGGCGAAGAGCGTCGCGCCTTGCATCGGCGAGTCCGGCGGTCATACAATGGAATAGAGCGAGTGGCGTCTTCGTAAGCTTCGGCACGGAAGCGGGCTAGCAGCGCAGGCCGTCCGGCGGAATCCGTCGGATCCTCGCTCCGGTGGACCAGGGGGTGATTCGCTTGGAGAGCTACGCTATGGATGGCGAGAAGCGGTCGTCTCCGTCGGCGAACGTCCACGTGGCGCACTGGTTGATTGCCGTGGCGCTGGCCGTGATCGCGACGTGCCTGGTGACTCAGCAGGGCGGCGGATCGGCCCGGGCCTACGCGGCTTCGGCCGAGAAGGCTCGACCGGAGATCATGGCCTTCCCGGGTCAGTTGGGTCCCCGAACGTATGGGCTGTTCATGGTCGATGCGACCAGCGGCAACGTCTGGTGCTACGAGTACGACAAGGAGAAGGGCAAGCTTCGGTTGTTGGCGGCGCGATCGTTTCTGTACGACCGCCACCTGGGCGAATACAACGTGGAGGAACCGACACCTCGCGACGTCGCCCAGCTCGTGGAGCGCATGCGGACGCGTCAAGCGGAAGACAAGGACGCGCCCAAGCAAGACGATGAGCCGTGAGGTTTGCGGCATGAACGCATTGATGTGAGGACACTGCGATGGCCGTGCCACAGTTCTACAGTTTAAGCGAGACCGCCGAGAAGCTCGGCAAGAGCGAAGACGAGCTGAAGGAGCTTGTTCGCGACGGGAAGTTGCGCGAGTTTCGCGACCGGGGCCAACTGTTCTTCAAAACCGATGAGGTCGATCGCCTCGTGAACGGTGGCAGCGAGCAGGACGACGGCATCAGCCTCGACGACAGCTCCGTTGGCGGCATCGCCCTGAGCGACGACACCGCAACGGGCGAAGAGGCCGCGGCCACCACGGACGAGTCGACGGGGGAGGACGAGGGTCTGATCGCCTTGTCCGACGACACTTCGACCGACGAGAAGCCGACCCCCGACATGGGCGACAGCGCCGTCGGCGCCAGTTCCGCGGGCGGATCGGCGATCGGTGACAGCGCCGTGGGCGACAGCGCAATGGGGGATAGCGCGATCGGTGCCAGCCATGCCGGCGTGTCGGCGAAATCGCCCGACGAGGATTCCTCCCTGGGCGAGTATTCCCTCGCCGAGGACAGCGGTCTGGATTTGGGCAGCCCGGATCTCTCGGGCGCGGGGATCAGCGCGGAGGACCGTGCCCCCGAGGGCGATACCGGCTCCAGCGGTGGATTGGACCTGGGCGGAACCGACGAGTTCTCCATCGGGGATGAGGAGCCCGGGAAGCTGGAGACCGAAGGCGACAAGGGCGACACGGTGATCTCCTCGCAGGGCATCAGCGTCTTCGACGAGGACGAGATCGAGATCGACGTGGACCCGATGGCCAAGACGCACGTCGCGCCCTCCGTGGAAGATCAGATTTCGCTCGAGGGTGTGGGCAGCGGCTCCGGCCTGCTGGACCTCACGCGAGAGAGCGACGATACGAGCCTCGGCGCCGAGCTGCTCGACGAAATCTACCCCGGTGAGGAGGAGTCCACGATGCAGGAGGACCTTCCCACCGAGGTCTTGCCCGGCGTGACGGAAGGTGGAGCGCCGACGCCGGCGCCGACCTTCGCACCGGGCGCCGCCCCCGCATTCGCGGTGGCCGCGCCGGCCGCACCCGATCCCGCGGCCGCCGGCTTTACGGCCATGATGATCGTCGGCGTCCTCATGCTCGGCTTGACGGGTACGATTCTCGCGGCGGCCGTGCAGGGCATCGTGCCTTCGTTCCTGGGGACGTTGTATGCCCAGTGGATGCTCGTCGCCGGCGGCGGAATCGGGCTCGTTTTCATCTGCCTGATCGCCGGCTTGGTGATGGGCAAGGGCGGCGGCCCGAGCGAACCGCGCGCCAAGAAGGAAAAGAAGAAGAAGGGCAAGGAAGAAGAGCCCGCGAAGGAAGAAGCGGAAATGGAAGGCGCGGTGCCCGCCGACGAGGAGTTTACCGTGGCGGACGAGGAATAGAGGTCCGCCCTCGGGAAGCGACGGCACCAAGGCAGTCCCGTCTCCGGGCGACGGAGCGACGCCCGGAGAGACCGTTCGCGGTCACGCTCCATGATCCGGTGCGGCGTGGTGGCCGATCGACGGAGCGAAGCACTCAGGTCAATCAAAGAGCAACGGGTCGTTCACGAAGGAGCCTATCCATGAGAACGCCGGGTCGAAGTCTAGGCGTGGTCTTGTGCGGTGTCGTCGTGGCGCTGGCCTCCGGCTGCGTCTCGAAGGAAGAGTACGAGCGCGTCGTCCAGGCCGAGAAGAAGTGCAACGAGCATCGCGAGCAGCTGCTCCAGGAGCTCCAGGCCGAAAAGGACAATGTCGCGGCGCTGACCAACGAGCTGGCCGCCGTCAAGGACCGGCTCAGCGGGAAAGACGCCGAGATCGCGCGCTTGCAGAAGGAAAACGCGGACCTGAGCGCCGCCTTGGACAAGCTCCGCGAGACCGCCGAGGCGGCCGCCCAACTGGACGTGCCCGATCCGACCGTCATCGTCCGCAAGCTGCCCGCCGAGTTGCACAAGGCCCTGCAGGAGTTCGCCAGGAAGTATCCCAACATCGTGGAGTACGACGCCAAACGGGGTGCGGTCAAGTGGAAGAGCGACCTGCTCTTCGCGTTGGGCAGTGACGTGGTGCGCAATTCCGCGAAAAAGAGCCTGCAGGAGTTCGCCAAGATCGCCGCGTCGTCGGCCGCGTCCAAGTTCAACGTGATCGTGGTCGGCCACACCGACAACCTGCCGATCGTCAAGCCCGAGACCAAGCGACAGCACCCGACGAACTGGCACCTGTCGGCTCACCGGGCGATATCGGTGAACAGCCTCATGATCAAGTACGGCGTGCCCAATACGCGCACGGGCATCATGGGCTACGGCGAGTATCAGCCGATCGCCTCGAACAAGACGGACAAGGGACGCCAGCAGAATCGACGCGTCGAGATCTATCTCGTCGAGCAGAAGGCCATTGGCGTGACGATGGACGGCGTTACGTGGCTTAAGGATCGTAGCCTGGCCTTCGCGCGGGTGAAGTGACCGGACGAATCGCATTCGCCCCGCCCCCTGGCCGAACAGGACCCTACGCGGCAGCGGAGCCTCCGGCTCTGCTGCCGCTTCGCGTTTGCGGGTTCCCGGGAGGATATGCAAGGCGGTCGAACATCTCTCCATCGAGCAGTGTCGATCAGCGACCATCGCAGTCAGATGTCAGGAGTTGCCCGCATCCCCGTCCTCGGGAGTGCCCCCGCGCCACTTTGAAACGACCGCCGTTTGGCGTACAGTAAACGGGTTTATGGGATCACCGTCGAGGTTCGTAGCTGCCCCATGCAAACGTTCCCCCTCAGCCAAAAGGCCCGTCGCACCCAGCCCCAGCCGGTCACGCCGCTGCTGGCGGCCGCGCTCGGTCGCGAGGACCTGATCAGTCTGGCCGTCGGCTTTGTCGACCAGGAGACGCTGCCCGCTCGGGAAGCCGATATGGCGTGCCGGGCGGTGCTGAGCGATCCGTCGGTCGGCCGGGCGGCGCTGCAATACGGCACGACGCAGGGGCTGCCCGCGCTGCGGCAGGCGATGGCCGAGCATATCGCGGGGTTGGAAGGAACCGATTTGGAGGCCTTGGGGCTGCGTCCGGATCAGGTCGTCGTCACCACAGGTTCGCAGCAGGGCTTGTATCTACTTTCCGACGTGCTGCTGGACCCGGGCGATATCGTCATCGCCTCCGCGCCGTCCTACTTCGTCTACACGGCGGCGCTGACCTCCTTCGGTGCCGATGTGCGAACCGTGCCCGTGGACGAAGGCGGCATGCGCATGGACGCGCTGGAGGGGCTGCTGGCCCGACTCGAGAAGTCCGGCGAGCTGCCGCGCCTCAAGATGGTCTACGTCGTGCCCTACTATCAGAACCCGACCGGGCTGAGCCTGGCCGTCGATCGTCGTCCGAAGCTGCTGGAGCTGATTCGTCGCTTCAGTCGAGAGCAGCGGATCCTCATCCTCGAGGACGCCGCCTACCGCGAGCTCCGCTACGAGGGAGACGAGACGCCCTCGATCCGGTCGCTGGACACCGTCGGGGAATTCGTGGCCATGGCCACCTCGTTCAGCAAGGCCCTGGCCCCCGGCTTGAAGACGGGCTGCCTTCTGCTTCCCGAACCGCTGGTCGCCCCGGTCGTCCTGCAGAAGGGGAATCATGATTTCGGCTCGGCGAACTTCGTGCAGCATGTGGTCGCGGCCATGCTCCGAGACGGGGCCTATGCCGCGCACGTCGACGCGCTGCGCGATCGCTACCGCCGGAAGCGCGATACAATGCTCGCGGGATTGGAGGCCGGGCTGGCGGATGTTCCGGACGTTCGATGGGTCAGGCCCGAGGGTGGGCTTTACGTTTGGCTCCTCCTGCCCGAGAGCATCGACACGGGCCCGGACGGTTCGCTCTTTCACGCCGCGTTGGACCACGGCGTGCTTTACGTGCCGGGCGAATACTGCTATGTCCCTCAGCACGGGCAACCGCGTCCGCGAAACGCCCTGCGGCTCTGCTACGGCCTGCCGAGCCTTCAGGACATCGAAGAGGGCGTGCGAAGGCTCTGCCGGGCCGTTCGTGCCGAGGCGTCGCGCGGTGCCGCCGCCGGGCCGAGGTAACCGAGATACCCCATGTGGATCTTGCAGTGGTACATCCTGCGTGACTTGCTCAAGGCCATGGTGCTGACCGCCATCGGCCTGACGTTGGTCTTCACGCTGGGCGGGGGCGTGGCCAACATGGTCAAGGGCGTGACGATCAGCTCGATGGAGCTGCTCGAGCTGCTCGGGTTCATGTTGCCCGTGGCCACGACGCTGACCCTCCCGGTGGCGTCGCTGCTGAGCACCACCAACGTGTACGGCCGCTTGAGCGCCGACAACGAGTTCGTCGCCTGCCGGGCCAGCGGGATCAATATCCATCGGCTGTTGTTCCCGGCGATCCTGATCGCGATCATTGTGGGTTCGTTCACGTTCTATTTCCACAACTTCGTCATCCCGAGCTTCATCCGACAGATCGAGGCCATGGCCAGCGGCAGCATCGATCAGTACGTGCATCGCGAGCTGGAGATGAACAAGCACCTCAAGGTGCAGGACTATGCCTTCCACGCGGACGATGTGCAGTACATTCCCGGCGAGAACCGGCGCGAGCGGGGCTACCTCAAGATTCAGGGGGCGGCCTTCATCGAGCTCGAGGGAGAGGACGCCGCCTTGTTCGGGACCAGCCCCCGCGCGGTGATCGAATTCGACAAGACGGGCCGGCTCCCGAAGGTCCGCGCCCTGATGTACAACGTGAGCATGTTCGATCGCACGCGGCTCCAGTACGGGCAGCTCGCCGTGCAGCCGATCGGCCCGATCGAGGCGCCGCTGCCGATCGAGATGAAGGCCAAATGGCTCGACCTTCCGGAGCTGCTGTACTACCGCCACCGGCCGCACGAGCTGCCCGAGCTGGTCGGGGTCATCAGAGACCTGCGTCAGCGCATCATCCGACGCGTGGTCTATGACGACATCATCGAGAGCCTCCGGGCCGGCCGCCCATGGCGGATCGGCGACGACGAATTGACCTATACGCTCCAGCCGGGCTGCGCGTTCATGCGAACCAAGAAGGAGGGGCTCCCTCGCCTCCAGGACGCGACGATCATCGCCGAGTCGAGCGAGGAGGGGCTCACGACCTACGAGGCCAAGTACGGCGCGATTCGCGTCGATCGCGCCTTTGGGGACGCGGATCCGTCCGTCATCGTCACCCTCGAGGACGGCATCTCCGTCCAGCGGGAGGGCGATTCCACCGTGGAGAAGATGAAGCTCGAGCTGCGGTCGATCCGCGTGCCCGATCGCTACATCCAAACGGCCGACGAGTACACGAGCCAGGTGATCCACAATCCTCGGGCGACGCTCGGCCTGGGGCCCCGGCTGGAAGACGTGCGGATCAGCCTCTACCGAGAGCTGGGCGAGCAGGCCCGCCGCGTCATCGCGATCATTCACGCGCGGGCGGCCTTCAGCATCAGCTGCATCGTCCTCATCCTCTTGGGCGCCGTGCTCGGGATCGTGTTCCGAGGCGGGCAGGCACTGGTCTCCTTCGGGTTGAGCTGCATCCCCTTTGCGGTGGTCGTGGTGACGATCATCATGGGGCGCCAGCTGTCCCACAACGAGACCACCCACGTGGCGGGCCTGATCGTGATCTGGACGGGCATCGGACTCGTGATCATCGCGGACGGCCTCATGCTCTTCCGCTGGTTGAGACGGTAGAAGGAGTCGATCGCGCCCATGCTGACGCTTTTCGATCGATACGTGATTCGCTCCTTTTTGGTGAACTACGTCGTCAGCCTTACGGTGCTGATCACGCTGTACATCATCGTCGACCTGTTCGTGAACCTCGATGAGTTCACCGAACGCGACCTGCCCACCTTCGTCATCGTGCGCAACATCGCGAACTACTACGGCTATAACCTGTTTCTGTACTTCGCGCAGCTGTCGGGAATCATCACGCTCGTGGCCGCCACGTTCACGCTTGCCCGGATGCAACGGTCGAACGAGCTGACGGCCATCCTGGCCAGCGGGACGAGCCTCTATCGGGTCGCCGCGCCGGTCGTGGGGGCCGGCCTTGTGCTGAATACGCTGTGGATCGTCGATCAGGAGATCATCATTCCGCGATTCGCGCACAAGCTGGCGCGACCGCACGACGATGTGGAGGGGCGGGAGACCTACGGCATCTGGTTCATCAACGACCGGAACAACGCCCTCGTGTCGGCCGTGCAGTTCTACCCGCGAAGGCAGGTCATGCGACGCGTGGTCATCATGAACCGGGACGAGAACAACACGGTCACGAGCATCATCATGGCCGACCAGGCCAATTGGGAGCCCGTGCGAAAAGTCTGGGTGCTCGATCGGGGGTTCTTGATCGACGCCCGCGAGGAGCAGCACCTCAACTTCGGGCGCGACATCGAGCTCGACAAGAACCTGGTGACCACCTACGCCAGCGAGCTGACCCCCAAGGAGCTCGTCCTGCGTCAAGCCTCCCGATGGATCAACTTCATGAGCATTCGAGACCTCAACGCCCTCGAGCGCCGCGAGGTCTCCCGCCGGTGGACGATCGCACAGGTCAAGCACTCGCGGTTCACCCAGCCCTTCGCGAACATGATGCTGCTCCTGTTGGGGATTCCGTTCTTCCTCAATCGCGAGCCGCGCAACGTCTTGATCAGCGCCGCCCTGGCCTTGGGCGTGTGCAGCTTCGCCTTCGTCCTGACCTTTGTGATGCAGAACCTTCCGAGCACGACCCTGCACCCGGCACTGCCGGCCTGGCTTCCGCTGATGATCTTCGGCCCGGTCGCCGTCGCCCTGCTCGACCGCATCAAGACCTGAGCCCGCTCCCGTTCCGGGCAACTGCAACACCCTTATTTAGAAGAACTTGCGTAGGATCCTTCGCCGGTGCTACGGAAACCTTGTCGGTCGGGGCTTGACATGGCTTCGCTAATAATCTATATATCCGGATACTATGATGGAAGCCCACGCGCCCCCCGTCACGACGTTCAAGGCCCTCGGAGACAACACGCGCCATCTGATCATGCAGATCTTGTCGCATCGTGAGTTGGCCGTCCACGAGCTCGTCGAGGCGTTGGACCTGCCCCAGTCGACCGTTTCTCGGCACCTTCGCATCCTGCGGGACGCGCATCTGCTGGAAGACCGTCGGGAGGGGGCGACCGTCTACTGTCGGGCCTCCTCCAGGTTGGAGGGTGCGGACCCGATGACGCAGTCGATCTGTGAGGGCTTCCGGGCGCAACCGCTGGCTTCGGAGATCGCCTCACGGCTCGAGTGGGTCCTGCGCAAGCGCCGCCAACGGAGCAGCGAGTTCTTCCGTGAGAAGGGCGGCGAGTGGGACGACCTCCGACTGGACTTCTTCGGCGAGCGGTTTCCCTTCGAGGCCGCGCTGGGGTTGCTCCCGCGCGAATGGACCGTCGCCGACCTCGGCACGGGTACGGGATACCTGCTGCCTTCCCTGGCGAATGCCTTCGCGAACGTCTTGGCGGTGGATCACAGCGAGGAGATGCTGGCCGAGGCCAAGCAGCGCGTCCATGAGGCAGGGATCGGCAACGTGGATCTGCGCCACGGCGAGCTCGAGGACCTGCCGATCGAATCCGAACGGATCGACCTGGCGATCGCCGTGCTCGTCCTGCACCACGTCGCCGAACCGGACAAGGCCGTGCAGGAGATCGCTCGCGTGCTGGCCCCCTCCGGTCGGTTCCTGGTGGTCGAGCTGCAGGAGCATCAGAACGAAGAGATTCGACGGTCCATGGGGGATCTATGGCTGGGCTTCGCCCCCGAACGGTTGACCGCGCTCGCGGTCGCCGCGGGGTTGTGTCGGCTCCGAGTGATGAAGCTGACGCACCCGGACGACGCGGGAAACGGGCCGTCCGGGAAGCCCGTGTTGTTCGCAACGGTATTTCAAAAGGGACAGGGCGCGGACGCGTCTGTCCCGCCAACCCGAAACTGACAGAAGGAGAATCATTCGATGGCAAAGATCGGTTCCGACGTTAGCGATCTCAAGCGCGCCGGCGAAGGCAAGAAGCGAATCCTGTGGGCCGACAACGACATGCCCGTGCTGCAGCTCGTCCGCGAGCGCTTCGCCAAGGAGAAGACCCTGAAAGGCCTGCGGATGGCCTGCTGCCTGCACATCACCGCGGAGACGGCCAACCTGGCCCGCACGCTCAAGGCGGGCGGCGCCCTGGTGAAGCTCTGCGCATCGAACCCGCTGAGCACCCAGGACGACGTGGCCGCGAGTCTGGTCAAGGACTTCGGCATCAGCGTCTACGCCCGGCGCGGCGAGAACGTGCCGACGTTCTACAAGCACCTCAACGCCGCGGTCGACGTCAAGCCGAACGTCACGATGGACGACGGCGCCGACCTGGTGAACCTCCTGCACAACAAGCGTCAAAAGGAGGCCGAGCACGTCGTCGCGTCCATGGAGGAGACCACCACCGGTGTGATCCGTCTCCGCGCGATGGAGGCCAACGGCACGCTGAAGTTCCCCGTGATCGCCGTCAACGATGCGCTGACCAAGCACCTGTTCGACAACCGCTACGGCACGGGACAGAGCACGCTGGACGGCGTGATCCGCGCCACCGACGTCTTGCTGGCGGGCAAGAACGTTGTCGTTGCGGGATACGGCTGGTGCGGCCGCGGCGTCAGCGAACGCGCCCGCGGCATGGGCGCGCACGTGACCGTGCTCGAGGTCGATCCGCTCCGCGCGCTGCAGGCCGTCATGGACGGATTCAACGTCTGCTCGGGCGCGGAGGCCGCCAAGTTCGGTGACGTCTTCATCTCCGTTACGGGCGACAAGCACGTCTTCCGCAAGGAACACTTCTCGAAGATGAAGGACGGTGCGATCGTCTGCAACAGCGGGCACTTCGACGTCGAGCTGGACATTCCGACCCTGCGGAAGATGGCCAAGTCCGTCAAGAAGGACGTCCGCCATTGTGTGGACGAGTACACGCTCAAGAACGGCCGGCGGATCTTCCTCCTGGCGGAGGGCCGGCTCGTGAACCTCTCGGCCGCGGAGGGCCATCCGGCCAGCGTGATGGACATGAGCTTTGCCACGCAGGCGCTGGCGACCGAGTTCGCCAAGAAGGAAGCGGACAAGCTCGACGTCCGCGTGCACGGGGTGCCCGAGAAGATCGAGAAGTGGGTCGCGCGGCTCAAGCTCAAGTCGATGGGCATCAAGATCGACAAGCTCACCCCCGAGCAGAAGAAGTACCTCGAGAGCAGCGACGAAGGGACGTAATCCTCCAAGGCGGCTGCCGGCTCGTTCGCCCATTCCGGAAGGCCGTCCACGGGCGCGCCCCACGGCGCGCCCGTTTTTTGGTCCGATAGCCGCGCAGCCCGTTCGGCCGCGGCGCGTCTATCCGGACCCTCTTCGGGCGGACCGACGCCGCAACTCCCCTGCCAACACTGATAGACCGTATCGAGAGCGCCGCGTTTTTGGGAACCTAGCGCGATCGTAATGCCTGCCGCACAATCCTGCCGGACCAAACCGAATCCGACTTCTCAAACAACCGATCACTAGTTCGATGACGTCCTCCGGAATTCCATGGCGTGGTGTCGTTGGCGTTCGCATGCGCGGCCGGTTGTCTCGATGGTTGAGCACCGGTCGATCGCTGCGTTCGCGGCGCCTCCTGCTTCTGCTGACGGCGATCTGGCTGCTCAGCGTGTTTGATCTCACATTCACGCTGGCGGCGTACGCGATGAACGTCCTCATCGAGCTGAATCCCATCGCCGATTGGCTGCTGGAACGGTACGGCAGCGCGGCCGTCGTGTGCTACAAGGTCGGGCTGATGGGGATGGGAACGATCATCCTGTGGACCTACCGCGGGCAGCATTGCTCGGAGTCGGCCGCGTGGCTGACCCTCATGGTCTACGTGGTGCTCTCCGTGCGGTGGTACGCCTACTACCACGGCGAAGACACCTCCGAGGCCGCGGTCGAGGCCGTGCCGGTCATCGTCGACTTTGAAGCCATCGTTCGAGCGAAGCGGGCTGCTCTTCTGGAGGATCGTCGAACTCGAACGCCCGGCGAGATAGCACCAGTGGCCGTCGTTGCGACACGTTGATCAGCAGCCCCACCGCGATGAAGTTGGTGATCAGACTGCTCCCCCCGAAGCTCACGAACGGCAGCGTCATTCCGGTGATCGGCATCAGGCCGATGGTCATCCCCACGTTCACGAGGACCTGCGCGCCGATCAGCGAGACGACGCCGACGGCCAGCAGCCGCCCGAACGGATCGTCCGTCGCCGTGGCCACCTCGATCCCACCGATGATGATGAGCATGTAGCACAGCAGGACGGCAAGACAGCCGAACAGCCCCCACTGGTGCCCGAGGATCGCGTAGATGAAGTCGTTGTGCCGATCCGGCAGGAATTCGTAGCGGACGTAGGTGCCTTTCCATAGGCCGCGGCCCGTCAAGCCACCGCTGCCCAGCGCGACCTTGCTGTGAAGCAGCTGGTAGCCCTCGTCCGTGTGGAGGTCTGCAAGCTTACCGGCGATCCACTTGCGGACGGCCAGGTCCTCGTTGGGGTCCGTGCGAAATCTCCCGGGAAAGAACAGCAGGCTGCGGGTGGCGATCTCCGGGGGATCGGGCAGCAGGTTCGGGTCGCGGATGTGGTGCTGTTCGATCGCGCGGTTCTTCTCTCGGATCTGCTCTTCGCGAAACGTCGGGAGCAGCATCGCGAGCGCCACCCGTTCGGACCATTCCAGCTCGATGGCCTTGTCGGCCGGCCGCGTCCCGGTCGTCTTGTCGTCCCCGGCGTCTTCCGGCAGCAGCGCCTCTTTGGACGGGGCGAGCTGTCCGACTAGGACCAGGATGCGATCCCGTTGATATAGCTCCATCTTGTGCCACGCCAGCGGCGCGGCAAGCAGGCTGAGAAAGAGGATCAGCAGGAGGTGATACAGCCTCGCCCCCGCCATGAAGAGCATCGCGAACAGCACCGGGAGCATCAGGAGCACCGTACCGAGGTCCGGCTGCATCAGGATCAACGCCATCGGCAGGAGCGTCAGCAGGAACGGCGGCATGAGGCCCAACCAGGTGCGGTAGTTCTCGCGAAAGCGCAAGTACTTCGCCAGCGCGAGAATGAACGCCACCTTCATGAACTCCGACGGCTGAATCTGAAACGCCCCGAGGCGAATCCACCGGGCGGAACCCCGTACCACGGGCACGATCGATTCCGGCATGGGCAGATGCAGCTTCCGAACCGCCGCCAGCAAGAAGAGCATCCCCAACATGACGACGAAGAGGAGGTACGCATACCGACAGATTCGCTGGTAGGGCACGGCGATCGCGACGAGCATGGCCGCGAGACTGGCGACGAAGTAGATCGCTTGGCGAATCGTGTGGACCGGTGTCCGGGCCCCAGAGGCCTGTTCGGTCGGTGCGTGCGCCGTCTCCGGGCGGACCTTGAGCTCTGTGGCATAGATGGCCAGCATGCCGGCGGCAACCAGAATTAGCGCGGGGACTAAGACCAGCCAGTACACTCGGAGCAGACTACGTGTCGATGCCGTGGCCATGGATGAATTCCGGGCGTCGCGGCGTGGGGACGGCGTACCCATTCCGTCTTCGGGGACGCTCTGCGCCTCCTC
>CAZKCX010000102.1:0-13465 GCA_964550865.1 uncultured Planctomycetales bacterium | reverse complement strand
AAAGCAAGAACCGGGCCCAGCCGGCCTCGCCCAAACTGTCGAAGATGGGTCAAAGGCCCTTTGGCCTGGCCCTCGCGGACGGTCTCAAAAATAGCGGCCGGTGCGGACGCCGGCGCGATTCCTGCCAGCAGCAGCGCGAGCGGCATGGGGGCCCCGGCGGCCAGCGAGGCGACAAACACCACGGTCGCCGCCATGGCGACCTCGCTCGCCATCACCACGAAGACGGCCTTTCCGTACTTGCGAAGACCCTTGCCGACCAAACGCTCGCCCAGGAGAAAGCCCACCATGGCGAGCGCCATGTGGGCCACCATCGGAAACCACTGCCGAACCGATTCGGGTACGATGTTGAACAGGGACGGCCCGCAGAGGGCACCGACGATCAGCAGGAGTGTCACGCGAGGGATATGAATCCGTGGGCCGGTCATGTGCGCCACGTACCCCGCCAGGAGAACCAGCCCCAATGCGATAAGCGGTAAGCCGTCGGTAGACTCCATGAACGCCTCCTACGCCGATGTGTCGGCAAGGGACTTCACTGGGCCGTATAACCCCCGTCGATCACCAGCTCGCTGCCGGTGATGAATGCCGCCTCGTCCGAGGCGAGGTACACCACGCCCCAGGCAATGTCGTCGGGCTCCCCCATGCGCCCGACCGGGTGGAGGGCCGCCGTGGTCTCCACGAACTCCTCGACGGTCTCATCCTTGCCCTCGGCGATCTCCTCTACCATCGGCGTCCAAATGAAGCCGGGATGGATCGAGTTCACGCGGATGCCCTCGGACGCGTAGAGGAGCGCGTCCACCTTCGTCATTTCGCGCACGGCTCCCTTGGACGCGTGGTACGCTGGGATGTCCGGCGCTCCGACGATGCCGTAGATGCTCGACAGATTCACGATGCTGCCGCCACCGGCGTCGCGCATGTGCGGAATCGCGTACTTGGTGCAAAGAAACACACCCTTGACGTTGACGGCCTGCACCTTCTCCCATTCCTCGACCGTGACCTCGTCGGTGGGTTTGTCGGCCCCGGATATGCCGGCGTTGTTCACGAGGACATCGAGATGACCCCACGTATCAACCACTTCCGCGATCACCTTCCTCACCTGGGCTTCGTCGGTGACGTCCAATGGCCAGTACTGCGCCGTGCCTCCTTGCGAAGTGATTTCCTGCATCACCTGGGCGCCTTCGTCGCTGAGGACATCCGTGACGGCTACGTTCGCCCCCTCCTCGGCGAGGCGCGTGCACTGGGCTCGACCCAATCCCCGGGCGCCGCCCGTTACGAGGGCGACCTTTCCTTTCAGCCTGTTCATGGCTTTCCTTTCCTTTGATGCCAGCTATACGTGAAGTCACGCCTGCGCTTCGTGGGGTTGCTTCCCGCGGTGCGATGCGCACAGACTTTGCTTGTGGCTTTCGCCGATTCCCTATTTAACGATGTTCGCGAGGCATGAGTCGACACTTAGGAATGCATGAGCACGCCCTAATGGGAGGTGGCTGGATGGAGAGCGGTCTAAGGCCTTTCGACCTGTTGCCATGTTCTCGCACGGGAGACAAAGGCATTCCCGGGGCTAGCGACGCTTGCGCGAGATTAGGGTTCCTTCATGCATTACTCATCGCAGGCTTACCACCCGGGGGCCTGCTAAGGGTAGAGGCCCGGCTCCGGGATGGTGGGCTATCGCACGACAAGCACAAGGGGCGACTATGGCATCGACCCAGCTACGAGCAGTCGACATTCGATGGCACGGCCGAGGCGGACAAGGCGCCAAGACCGCCGCCTTGCTCACGGCAAAGGCGGTGGCCGCAACCGACATGCACGTCCGTGGCTTTCCCGAATACGGTCCAGAGCGGATGGGTGCACCGATCCGGGCATTCACACGCCTGAGCGAAGATCCCATTCGGGATCAGTCCCAGATCTACGAGCCGAACGTCGTCGTCGTGCTCGATGCCTCGTTGATCTCCAGCGAGCCCATCCTCCAGGGCGTGCCGGAGGACGGCTGCGTGGTCGTGAACGCCAACCAGGACCCGAAGCAGATCCGCGAACAACTGGATGCCGGCAGCCGAAACGTCTTCGTCGTGGACGCCGGTCGGATCTCTCGAGAGGCGATCGGCCGGAACCTGCCCAATACCACCATGATGGGTGCGCTGGCGAAGGCTTGCGACCTCATTGAGTGGGATTCCTTCAAGCCGGAACTGAGGCACGCCCTGGAAGCGAAGTTCCACGACGAAGATCTCGTCGAGGCAAACATGAAGGCCGTCGAGCGGGCCTATGAGGAGGTACGGGCTGCATGAGCGAAAAGCGCGGCTGGAAAGAACTGCCCGCAGGCGGACTCATCGTAGAACCCGGCAACGCCGAGGAGTACCTGACCGGTCACTGGCGGAGCATGCGGCCGGTATGGGATGAGGATAAGTGCATCGGCTGTCTGACGTGCTGGATCCACTGCCCGGAGGGTGCGGTGATCGTCGAGGACGGCGAGATGAAGGGGATCGACTACGAGCACTGCAAGGGATGCGGCATCTGCGCGCGAGAGTGCCCGGAAAAGGCCCAGGCCGTCACGATGGTCGAGGAGGACAACGCATGAGTCGCACAGCCATGGCCGGCCACGAGGCAATAGCCGAGGCAATGCGCCAGATCAACCCGGACGTGGTGGCCGCCTACCCGATCACGCCGCAGACGGACGTCGTCCAGACATTCTCCGAGTTCGTCGCGGACGGCGTGCTCGATACGGAGTTCGTCACGGTCGAGAGCGAGCATAGCGCGATGAGCGCGTGCGTCGGGGCCGAGGCCGCGGGCGCGCGAACGATGAGCGCGACCTCCGCGAACGGCCTGGCCCTGATGTGGGAGGTGCTGTACATCGCCGCCTCGAGCCGCCTGCCCATCGTCATGACGGTCGTCAGCCGCGCGCTGAGCGCGCCGATCAACATCCACTGCGACCACAGCGACGCCATGGGCGCTCGCGATGCCGGCTGGATCCAGCTATTCAGCGAGAACGTCCAGGAGGCCTACGACAATTTGCTTCAAGCGATGCGAATCGCCGAGCACGCGGACGTCCGCCTTCCCGTCATGGTGATGATGGATGGGTTCATCACCAGTCATGCCGTAGAGGTTCTGGAGACGCTGTCGGACGACGCGGTCTCGGACTTCGTCGGTCCACACGAGGCCAAGCATAGTCTGCTCGATCCGGATCACCCCGTCACGCTCGGGCCGCTGGACCTGTACGACTACTACTTCGAGCACAAGCGCCAGCAGGTGGACGCAGTCTGGAACGCTGCTGACGCGGTCCGCGAGGTCGGCGAGCAGTACGGCGAACTCTCGGGGCGGTCGTACGGACCCTTCGACGCCTATCGGCTGGACGATGCTGAGGTCGCCATCGTGGTATTGGGATCGGCGGCCGGAACAGCCAAGGTCGCCGCAGATCGACTTCGCTCGAACGACGATATCAACGCCGGCGTGGTGAAGGTGCGGGCGTTCCGGCCCTTCTTCGCAGAAGAGTTGGCCGGGTACTTGCGCAATGTCCGTGCGGTCCTGGTGATGGATCGATCCGAGGGATTCTCCGGATGCGGTGGTCCGGTCTATGCCGAGTGCCGGTCGGCGCTCTTCGATGCCGGGTCGACGCCGAACGTCGTCAATGGCGTCTACGGGCTGGGCGGGCGCGACATTCGTCCCGGCCAGATCGAAGACACGGTCAAGAGCATTCTGGCGGAGTTGGACGAGCAAGACCGGATCGAGAATCCGCTGCGCTATATCGGCGTGCGAGAATAGGAGCGGCAGAGAATGCCATCGCTCAAGGAACTATCGAAAAGACCGGACAAGCTTGCGCCGGGCCATCGGATGTGTGCAGGGTGCGCTGCCCCGATGGTCGTCCGGCAACTCCTGCTCGCGTCCGACCGCCCGGTCGTCGTCGGCTGCGCGACCGGATGCCTGGAGGTCGCCACGACGATCTATCCGTATACGGCGTGGAAGACGCCGTTCATCCACAACGCCTTTGAGAACGCCGCCGCGACCATGAGCGGTGTCGAAGCCGCCTACCGCGCGCTGAAGCGACGCGGGCGGTTGAGCGAGGAGATGGACTTCGTCGCCCTCGGCGGCGACGGCGGCACCTACGACATCGGGCTCCAATCCCTCTCAGGCATGGTCGAGCGGGGCCACGACATTGTCTATGTCTGCTACGACAATGAGGCGTACATGAACACCGGGATTCAGCGCTCCAGCGCGACGCCCCGCGGTGCGAGCACGACCACCAGCCCCGCCGGAGAGGTGGTTCCCGGAAAGGTCCAGGTGCGAAAGGACATGACGCGCATCCTGGCAGCCCACGACATTCCCTACACTGCGCAGGCGGCGCCGCACAACTGGCGTGATCTCGTCAAGAAGATGGAGACGGCCCTGAAGACGGAGGGCCCGGCGTTCATCAACGTCCTGTCGCCCTGTCCCCGCGGGTGGCGGTTCGAGCCGAGCGAGACCGTGGAGATGTCGCGGCTGGCCACCGACACCTGCTTCTGGCCGCTCTACGAGGTCCGCGACGGCGAGTGGAGGGTCACCTACAAGCCGAAAGAGAAGAAGCCGCTGACCGATTGGCTGAAACCGCAGGGGCGTTTTCGTCACCTCTTTAAGGACGGTCATGAGGAGATCCTGGACGACCTTCAGCGCGAGGTCGATAAGGCCTGGGAGGCCCTTCTGGCCCGCCAGCAAGAGGGGGCGACGGATCAACAGGAACCTGAAGCGGCATCTTCTGAGGCAAAGACGTAATCTCCGCTCCGTGCCGAGCCCCCCTCGCCTCATGAGGATTGACGGTGAGCATTCGCAACCTCGACAAGATCTTCCGGCCCGAGAGTATTGCCGTGATCGGCGCGAGCGAGAGGCCCACCAGCGTGGGCTTTACGGTGCTGCGGAACCTCACAGACGGCTTTCAAGGCGACGTTTTCCCCGTCAATCCCAAGCACTCGTCCGTGCAGGACCGCCGGTGCTACGCCGGGATCGGCGATCTTCCCTCTTCGCCCGATCTGGCCGTCGTGTGCACACCCGCGAAGACCGTTCCAGAGATCGTCGGGCAGTGCGGGGAGGCGGGTATCTTGGGCCTGCTGATCCTCTCGGCCGGCTTCCAAGAGGCGGGCGAGGAAGGCCGCACGCTCCGACAGCAGTTGGAGGAACAGGCCGGGCGATTCGGCGGGCTGCGGATCCTCGGGCCGAACTGCCTTGGCTTCATCTGTCCGAGCCGAGGGTTGAATGCCAGCTTCGCCGCGGCCACGCCCGAGGCCGGCGAGATCGCGTTCATCTCGCAGTCAGGGGCCTTGTGCACGGCCATTCTCGACTGGTCCCTGCAGCGCCGGATCGGCTTTTCCTATTTCGTTTCCGTGGGCAACATGCTGGATGTGAGCTTCGCCGACGTCATCGACTACCTCGGGGAACAGGAGGACACCAAGGGAACGGTCCTGTATGCCGAATCGATCGAGAAAGGCCGCGAATTCATGCTGGCCGCGAGATCGTTCGCCCGTGGCAACCCCATCATCGCCTACAAGGCGGGGCGGTTCGCCTCGTCGGCGAAGGCGGCCACGTCACACACCGGCGCGATGGCCGGCGAAGACGACGTCTTCACCGCCGCATTCAAGCGGGCCGGCATCGAACGGGTCTTCGAGACCGAGGACATGTTCGATTGCGCGCTTCTGCTCTCACGCCACCGCAGGCCATGCCGGGGTCAACTCGCGATCGTCACGAATGCGGGAGGGCCCGGCGTGATGGCGTCGGACGCGCTGCTTGCCGAAGGAGGCGAGTTGGCCGAGTTGGGCGACGAGACCATCGGGAGGCTCGACGAGGTTCTGCCCAGCGGCTGGTCCCGTGGGAACCCCGTCGACATCCTGGGCGATGCCGAGCCCGAACGCTTTGCGGAGGCGGTCCTGCGCCTCCTGTCCAACCCCGCGGTCGATGCGGTGCTGGTTGTGCTGACCCCGCAAGCGATGACGGATCCCTCTGAGACCGCGCGTCGACTGGCCGATGCGGCCAAGGACTCGGACAAGCCGATCCTGGGCGCGTGGATGGGCGGACGAAACGTCGCCGAGGGAACGCGCATCCTCACGGAGGCGGGCGCGACGGTCTACGACACGCCGGAAGATGCGATCAAGGCCTACATGCACCTGACGTCGTACGCCCGAAACCTCGAGGCCCTTTACGAGACTCCGAAGGAGCTATCGCTCGACTTTGAGCTCGACCGGGAAAGAAGGCGGCAACGTGTACGGGAGATTCTCGATCAGGGCTCGGAGTGCCTGCTGGAGCGCGAGGCCAAGGCGCTGCTGCAGCTGTATGAGATTCCCGTCACGGTTCCCCACGTGGCGCGAAACGGCGACGAGGCGGTCCAGGCGGCCGGTGAGATCGGTTACCCCGTGGTCATGAAGATCGTCTCCGAAGAGATTACGCACAAGAGCGACATCGGCGGGGTCGCGTTGAACCTCCGGGACGCGGATGACGTTCGCACGGCGTACGACGGAATCGTCGACGCGGCCAAGGACCACGTCTCGGAAGGGGCGATTGACGGCGTTGCCGTCCAGGCCCAGGTGGATGCCTCAAGTGGGATTGAGCTTATCCTGGGTACGGCGAGCGATCCGACGTTCGGCAGTACGGTGATGATCGGCACCGGCGGCACGATGGCGGAGATTCTGCACGACCGCGTCATCGAGCTGCCGCCATTGAACGAGCGCCTGGCCCGACGGATGTTGGAGAGTCTCCGGTCGTGGCCCATCCTCCAAGGGCAGCGTGGCCAACCCGGCGTGGACGTGGATCGCGTGATCGAGGCCCTCGTCCGTCTATCGTACTTGGTCGTCGAGCAACCCGCGATCCAGGAGCTGGACATCAACCCACTACTCGCCAAGCCGGACGGCGTCATTGCCCTGGATGCCCGTGCGGTCGTGGACCCGGCGAACCTTGGCACATCCGTTCCACCGTTCCCGCACCTGGCGATCCGGCCGTGTCCCGAGCACATCACGCGGTCGTTCACGCTCGACGACGGAACGCAGGTCACGCTCCGTCCGATCCGACCGGAGGACGAGCCCTTGTGGCACGATCTGCTGAGCCGCTGCTCGAAAGAGACCATCCGCAAGCGGTTCCTCAAGCTCTTCGACGAGTCCACGCACGAGATGGCCGTTCGCTACTGCTACATCGACTACGACCGGGAAACGGCGATCGTCGCAGAGGTAAACGGTTCCGAGGGGCGAAAGCTCATTGGGGTGGCGCGGCTCGTCGCCGATCCGGACCAGCAAGCCGCCGAATTCGCCATCCTGGTCGCCGATGCCTGGCAGGGGAAGGGACTCGGCACGCATCTGACGGACTACTCGATTCGGATCGGCGAGCAGTGGGGCCTGCAACGCATCATCGCCGAGACCGCCCTGGCCAACTCCCGGATGGTAGCCGTCCTGCGGGAGTGCGGTTTCGAGACGCGGGAGGCCGAAGACGGCGAGCTCACCGCGGTCAAGCAATTGGGCTAACCTCTGAGGCGTGGGGCAAGACACAGCACGTTGGCCTTCTGCGAAGTCCGTTCCCATTCACTGCGGAGCCGCCAGCAAGACAGCTTGGGATTACCCGCAGCCGCGGTTGACGAACTCGGCCACGGTCACGTCGCTCAGGTTCTCCGCGCTTCGTGGGGATGGTTCAGCGTGATGACGGGGTTCAGCGCTTCGCACACCGGGCCGAAGAACGTTCCGAGATAGGACACATCGTTCTTGTAGGCCTTTGTCGTCGTTGATTGGAGGATTCCCACTCGATCTTGTCAGACGGGGTTCGGTGAGTGACTGGACGCCGCGCCCGAACGAGACTCCCGTCGATAGGCATCGCGTATCGTTTGACGCCGCGCGGAAACGGGCGGCCCTCCTCATCCTTCAAGACGGATGGACCGAGATTGACACGTTGGACCGACGGGACGCACGTGAACGACGGCGTGGTAGATCGCTCCCCGTTGATCTGCGAACCGGGTTCGGTAAGCTGGTTCGTTGACGGCCGGCGAGTGGGAATGCTGCCTATTGCGGTTGCATGATCCCGCAGGAGGTCGGCCGGCTACGGACACCATCAGGACAATGGACGCAGGCAAGGCGCTTGTTGTGAGGAGGTAGGCAATGCTACCGGAATCCCCCACGCGGGAAAGTCTCCCAAGAGTCACCCGCCGGCGGTTTCTGCACGGGGCCGGTGCCGCTGCGGCGGCCGGAGCGACCGCGGCCAAGGGCGGTACGGTCACACAATCGATGCTTTCAACGGGCGTCTTCGGGGCGAACGAACGGATCGGCGTCGGTTTGATCGGCTGCGGAGGGCGGGGCAATTCACTGATGCACAGCCTGCTGAGCCTCAAGAAGAAGGGCACGCCGCTGGAGATCGTGGCCGTCTGTGACATCTATCGGCCACGGCTAGACAAGGCGGCCCAATCCTACAACGCCAAGCCTTATGCTACGCACCACGAGCTGCTGGCCGACACGCAGGTGGATGTCGTGGTCATTGCCACGCCGGACCACCACCATGCCCAGCAGGTCATCGACGCGGCCCGAGCGGGGAAGGACATCTATGTAGAGAAGCCGCTCAGCCACTGGAGCCAGTTCGAATTAACCAAGCGGATGGCCTCTGAGGTCAAGCGTCTTGGGCGGATCGTCCAAGTCGGGGCTCAATACATGTCCGACGCGGCCTGGCATCAGGCGGCCGCCTTGGTGAAAGACGGGGTGATCGGCCAGCCGATCCAAGCGGAGTGCGGGTACTTCCGCGTCGGCGATTGGGGAGAGCGCGGCATGCCCATCGACGACCCGAACGCGAGACCCGGCAAGGACCTCGACTGGGAGGCCTTTCTGGGCGATCGCCCCAAACGGCCGTTCGATGTCAGCCGGTTCTTTCGATGGCGGATGTATGAGGACTATTCGGGCGGGCCGGTGACCGACCTCGATCCGCACGTGCTGACGCCGGTGGTCCACGTGCTGGGTGTCGCGTTCCCGACCAAGGTGGTGGCCATGGGCGGGAAGTACCGTTATCAGGAGCGAGAGGTGCCCGATTCGTTCCATATGCTCATCGAATACGACGGCAAGATGACCGTCGTGGTTCTGTGCACGCAAGGCAACGACTATCCGCCGAACGAGAAGCGACGCGGTGGCCTGTGCTGTCCGGTCTTTCGCGGGTGGGACGGAACGATTACCGTCGAAGGCAACGATCTGCTGATCCTGCCGAACATGGCCTCCAAGATGCCGACCAAGCGGATACCCATCCGGCACGAACTGAACCAGGAACTGTTCATGACCAACTGGCTGGACTGCTGCAAGACGCGAAAGCAACCGTGGAGCCATATGGAGTTGGGCTATCACGTCCAGACCGCCCTGCAGATGGGAATGCTTGCCTTTCGCAAGGGCAAGACGGCAACGTTCGACACGGATAAGGAGCAGATCGTTGTCTAACGCAGTGCGGCGTTGGAGGGTTGCCGTTACCGGAAGCATGGCTCCGATCCCGAAAGCGCACCGTCGGATTCGGTCAGAAGCCGGCTTTGGCTTCAAGCGGACATGGCGATGGCGCCTCGCAGTCGTTCGCAAGCTTCATGGGCAGGCGTGTCGTTGCACCAAGACGGGACGGTTGTGCGGCCCGGTGGAGCAGAGGAGAGACATCCCTCGCTCGTCGCGGCTCCGTGGAGGCCGTGGCCCACCCGCCCCGCAGCTTGGCGATGGTCTGCTCCGGGGTATGCCGCTTCCGCTTGCTGAGTAGCCTCCATGGCCATGTCCTGGGCAGTCGAGACTCTCATGGCGTCTGGATTGAGCTTCGGGGGCACGCCGGGGCACCATCATGGGTGTCAAGACAACGCGAGGGACGCATGATGCACGGAATCAAGGCGACGGTGCTATTCTTGTGCGGGGTTCTTATCTCCTGGAGCGTGGCTTCGCAGCAGAGCCGGTGTGATAAGTCCTCGAGCCTATCCAACCTTCGCTACTACCAGCCCGTGGAGCGCGGCAGAGCGAAGCTGATCACGTGCGATGTCCTCGTATACGGAGGTACACCCGCCGGGGTGACGGCTGCGATCGAGGCGGCGCGCAGGGGCCAGAAGGTCGTGTTTGCGTCGTTCAATCGACATGTGGGCGGCGTGACCTCGGGCGGGTTGACCGCTACCGATACAGGGGACAAATCCACCATCGGAGGGTTGGCGCGAGAATTCTACAACCGCATCGGCAAGATCAGGGACTTTCGCCCTTCGGAGGCCGAATCGCTCTTCCTGAAGATGCTGGATGAGGCGGGCGTGGCCGTTCTCTTTCGGCGTTGCCTGGAATCCGTAACGATGAAGGACGCTGGCATCGTGTCCGTCACCATGGAAACCGGAGAGAGGGTCCGGGCAACTGTCTTCCTAGACACTACCTATGAAGGCGACCTACTGGCGGCCGCCGGTGTATCGTACCGTGTCGGTCGGGAGCCGGCCGGCGCCTATGGGGAATCATTGGCAGGGCAGTGGCAGAAGATCTCCTGGAAGGACACCTACCAATTCTGCAGATTGCCGCTGAGCCCCTACGTGGAACCGGGCAAGCCGGAATCGGGATTGCTCCCTGAAATCTCCTCCGAGCCCCCCGGTAGCCCGGGAGAGGGCGACTGTAAGGTGCAGGCATACAATTTCAGGATGTTCCTCACGAACAAAAATGGGAAGATCCCGTTTCCGAAACCGGCCGGTTATGACCCGAACCGCTACGCGCTGCTCGCCCGCTTTCTCAATGCCGATCCGGAGATTGAGTGGAAGCTCAACTACACGACGGCGCCCATGACCGACGGGCCGGTTCAAATGCGGAAGGGCGACTGCAACAACGCAGGGAGCTTCTCTTCGGATTATGTCGGCGGCAATTACCGTTGGCCGGACGGCACCTATGAAGCAGGGGCTTTTGCCGAGCTACCTCCGCCGCGGCGCGGCCTGCCAATGCCCCTCCGCGAATTGTATAGACTGCGGGAACGCATCTTTCAGGATCATGTCACCTATCAGCAGGGACTCATGTACTTCCTGGCAAACGATCCCCAGGTCCCCGATGCACTGCAAGAACGAGTAAACCAATTCGGACTCGACCCGCGGGAGTTTCAGGACACGGGCTTCTGGCCGCATCAGCTGTACGTGCGGGAAGGCCGCCGCATGGTTTCCGACTATGTGATGACCCAGGCGAATTGTGAATCCAAGAGAACGGCGGATGATTCCATCGGGTTGGCGTCCTATCCGATGGACTCGCACTTCTGCCAGCGCGTCGTCGTCAAGGAAGACGGGAAGACAACCGTGCGAAACGAGGGCGGTTTTGGGCACCGCTGTCCGAGGCCCTATCCCGTCTCCTATCGCTCGATCGTTCCGAAAAGGAACGAATGCACCAATCTGCTTGTGCCGGTCTGCCTTTCCGCCTCGCACGTCGCCTACGGTTCTATCCGTATGGAACCGGTGTTCATGATCCTCGGGCAGAGCGCCGGAGTGGCGGCCGCATTAGTAATCGAAGGAGATACTGCGGTGCAGGACCTCGCCTACGAGACATTGCGGGCAGAACTGGCTGAACGCGGCCAACGCCTCCGCAACAAGCCGTGAATGGTGAAGGCTGCGGACATCGTTCCGCCCCCTTCCGTCGACGCCCAATAGGCAACGCTTTCGTCGCAACGTTGCCCTCGAGGAACAGCGACGAAGATGCGAGAGGCCGCGCACGGTTCCGGAATAGCGGAGTGGTATAGTAGAAGGGGGGCGGGAGGTCGGTTCGGATCCACGGCCTGCCCGCCGTGTTGCGTCGCGCCAGGGCTCGGGCGGTGATGAGCGATGATCATCGACGTGGACAAGCACGGCCCGTTCACGCTTGCCGAGGAGTTCCTCGACGGCTATCGCGATCGGTCCGTGCCGTGGGGGTTCGGCGATTTGTCCTGGGTGACCTACCGGCGGACCTACAGCCGCGAAGGAGAGGGTTGGCTCGATACCTGCCGTCGGGTGATCGAGGGGATGTTCACGGTCCAAAGGGTGCACTGCCGGGAGCATGGTCTGCCCTGGGACCAGGACAGGGCCCGATCCTTCGCCGAGAAGGCCTTCGACCGGCTCTGGCATTTCAAGTGGACGCCGCCCGGACGGGGGCTCTGGATCATGGGCACGCCCTTCATGTACGAACGCGGCGGCGCGGCGCTGAACAACTGCGGGTTCATCTCCACGCAGGACATCGGGTCGGATTACGCACGACCGTTCGTGTGGATGTTCTCGATGTCCATGTTGGGCGTCGGGGTGGGATTCGACACGCGTGGGCGGGGGAGCGTCAGGATCCACCAGCCGTCGATCGGCAACGAGCCGCACGTCGTCGGGGACAGTCGGGAAGGGTGGGCCGAGGCCCTCGGGATCTTGCTGCGGGCGTACACCGTCGAGGCCCGTCTGCCCAGCGACTGGGATTTCTCGCGCATCCGGCCCCGGGGGACGAGACTATCCAGCTTCGGCGGCTTCGCCTCCGGGTCCGCGCCGCTTGAGAAGATGCTGAACGCGCTGCGCGGCCTCTACGACGATTACGTCGGCAAGAAGGTCGACAGCCGCCTGATCGTCGACACGATGAACCTGATCGGGCAGTGCGTGGTGGCGGGGGGGATTCGGCGTTCGGCCCAGATTGCCTTCGGCTCGCCGGACGATACGGAGTTCCTCGACCTCAAGCAGGACAGGGAGAAGCTGTCCGACTACCGGTGGGTCTCGAACAACTCGATCTTTGCCGAGCGGGGAATGGACTACACCGAGCCTGTCCGTCGGACCATCGACAACGGCGAGCCGGGTTACCTCTGGCTGGACAATGCCCGCGCGTACGGGCGGATGGGCGATCCGCCGGACGGGCGCGACCGACCCGCCGCCGGCAGCAATCCGTGCGTGGAGCAAACCCTTTGGGACAAGGAGCTGTGCTGTCTGGTGGAGACCTATCCCGCGCATCACGACAACCTCGATGACTATCGGGAAACGCTTCGGGTGGCGTACCAGTATGCCAAGACCGTGACCTTGGTGCCCACCCAGGACAAGGCGACGAACGCGGTCATGCTCCGCAACCGCCGCATCGGGTGCTCGATGACGGGCATCGTCCAGGCGATCGACCGCTTTGGCTACCGGCGGTTCCTCAAATGGTGCGACGACTCGTACCGCTTCGTTCAACACCTGGACGAGAAATACTCTCACTGGCTTTGCGTGCCGCGGTCCATCAAGACCACATCGGTCAAGCCATCGGGATCTGTCAGCATCCTCGCCGGCGCGACCCCCGGGGTGCACTGGGACCACGCCCCGTACTACATCCGGCGAATCCGCATCGCCGAGACCCATCCGTTGGCGGAGATGTGCCGGGAGGCGGACTATCCGGTCGAGCCCGACGCCTATGCCGACAACACCGTGGTCGTGTCGTTTCCGGTGCACGTAAAGGGAATGGGGCGCTCGAAGGCCGATGTCAGCCTGCGGGAGAAGGTCGATCTGGCGGCGCGGATGCAGCACCACTGGTCGGACAACCAGGTGAGCTGCACGGCCGAGTTCGAC
>CAZKCX010000101.1:0-13480 GCA_964550865.1 uncultured Planctomycetales bacterium | reverse complement strand
CCCATCTTGCGGATGGCATCGAAGATGTCGCCCCCCGCCGCGGCGGCGTAGACGAGGACCACGTCGGCCTCGGCAATGTCCTTGACGCCGCTGAGCTCGGCCTTGCTGCGGATGGATGAGAGCGGCAGCATCTTCATGGGGAAGTCGGCCTGCTCGCCGAGCTTGACCAGCTCACCGCGGATGTGCTTCTGTTCCTTCTCGGCATCGGCGGGCGTCTCGACGCCGCCCCACGGTCGCCAGCTCGCCTGGTCCCGATGGCGATACGTGCCGTAGGTGAAGAGCGGCTTGACCACGAGCGTCTTGCGGTCCGGACAAGGCCCGCTCGCGTCCTGCGCGGCCGAGAGGGCCTGCCAGGAAAGCCCCGTTATGGCGAAGCTGCTCAGGGCCGTTCCGCCGACGCCGCCGAGGAAGCTCCGGCGCGTCATGCCCTCCGTGGCGGCATCGTGATCCGTGCAGCCGGGGCAGCAGCAGGCGTGAAAGGACTCTTCACAACCGTGTTCGTGTGCACACATGGTTGACACCTCCTCGTAGTGGGAATGGATGGGCCGGGAAGGCCGAATCGGCCGCCGGTGGCCCGTCTGATCGGCTCGCTCGGTACGTGGCATACTATCGTACCGCCCGCCGGCGGGGGAGACAATGGCAACCGCAGGGACCTGGGACCAGGGGGTGCGGATACTCTTTGACACCTCGATCCATGGGGATCGGGCGGATTGACGGCTGTGTGTTGCGGTGGGGCGTGCAAGACGGAGTCTCTGCTGCCCAGCCCCCAACGGGGGCGAAGGACGGTAGCCCAGGGTGAGCGCAGCAGCAGGCCCTGGGAGAGAGGATGCCCAATCGGGTGAGCCCCGACAGGGGCGACGGAGAGAATACTTCGCATCGCCCTGGGCTATGTTCCACCGGGCCTCCGGCCCTGACGAGACTCGCGTCCCGGGTGTTCCCGCGCAGAGGTCGGGGCCCCTCTTCGCGGCAAGCTTGCCTGGGCGAGGCACCGTGCGGCGGACGCGTGTGTCGCGGGATACGACACGGACGCCGCGGGCGCGGTAAGATGGGGACGGAAATCGACGGACCCGAACTCACGGAGCCAACGTCGTGCAGGCTGTTTCACTCTTCGTCGTTGCCGTCACCGCCGTCGCCGCCGAGCCGTCGGCCGATCGTCGTTCGCCGACGTCGTGGCCCCCGGCATCGCCTCGCGCGACGACACGACCCACGACGCGCGTCGCGCGGGGCGACCACATCGTCGTCTACAAGAAGGGCGTGGCCATCAACTGGACGAAGCGCCAGGTGGAGCTGCAAGGCACCATCGCGTTCCGCCAAGGCCCGCTCGAGCTGTTCGCCTGCGCGACCGACAGGTACGGCGGGGACAAGACCCACGAGAGCATCGTCCTGCTGAAGGGCCGACCCCTGCACATCTTCCAGGCGCTGGGGTTGATCGGGCTCGAGCCGGGCTCGCCGCCGCGTTGGAACGAGGCCACGAACAAGATCATTCCCGCCACGGGCCAGCCGGTGACCGTCCGGGTCGAGTGGATCTTCGACGGGCACCGAAGAGAGGCTTCTGCGCACGAATGGATGCGCCGGATCGACAAACCCGACGAGTCGCTCGAACCGCTGCACTGGGTGTTCTCCGGATCGAGGCCGATGCCCGACGGCGGCATCCTGGCCGACGAAGACGGAACGGTCATCACGCTCGTGGACTTCGACGGGGCGATCATCTCGCTCCGGGAGCACCACCCGCGGGACTACAGCCAGATGTGGATCGAGGCGCGAACGGAGAAGATCCCGCCGATGAATGCGCCCTGCACGGTGCTCGTCCAGGCGGCGGGGCTGTGGATCACACTCGACCGCTTCGGGCGGGTTCACGTGGGGGCGAAACGACACGATGACGTCTCCCTTGCCAAGACCGTCGAGCGGTATCTCCGGAAGCACTCGATGGGGCGGGTCTTCGTCCTCGTCGCCCCGACGACATTGGAGACGGATGTCAACCGCCTGAGCGGGGTGCTGCATGCGGCCGGCGTCTCGGATGGACAGCTGCAGGTCTATCGCCAGCCCGAGGCCTGCTTTCCGAAGGACGATCCGCGCGCCGGTCGGGCATTCCTCCGCGACCAACTGCGGCTCCAACGTTCGCTGCTGGAATCCGCCCAGCGCGAGCACGGGGGATGGCTCGAGCAACTTGCCGAGCGCCATGCCCGGTTCCAAGCGCGCGCGACCGCCGTGGGGGAATACGTCACACGACTGCGAAAAGGCCTGACCGATCTTGCCGATCGAGCCGCCCGCCCGGCGGGTCCGGCGGCGGGAGCAGCCGGGGAGAAGGTGGGCCCCGACAGGCCGGATCAACCGGCCTCGCCGACGACAGATCCTCCGTGAGCGACGGCCGAACGTCATCCGAACTGAAACGCGGACGGGCAGTGTTTGGACACGCGGCACGCATCGCACTTGGGCTTGCGCGCGGTGCACACCTGCCGGCCGTGCAGGATCATGGCATGACCGAAGTAGGTCCACGACGTGCGGGGAAGCACCTGCATCAGGTCCCGCTCGATCTTCTGGGCGTCCTTGGGGCCCTTGCTGGTCCAGGTGAGCCCCATGCGATGGGCCAATCGTCCGACGTGCGTGTCCACGACTACGCCTTCGTTCTTGCCGTACCACGTACCGAGAATGACGTTGGCGGTCTTGCGGGCCACGCCGGGCAGCTCGAGCAATTCCTCCATCGTATCGGGTACCCGGCCGTCGTAGCCCTCGGCGATCTTCTTGCACGCCCCCTGTATGCTCTTGGTCTTCTGGCGAAAGAAGCCCGTGCTCTGGATCTGCTTCTCGAACGCCGTGGCCGATTCACCGGCGTAGTCCGAGGCCGTCCTGTACTTCTCAAATAGATCCGGTGTGACGAGGTTGACGCGTTCGTCCGTGCACTGCGCCGAGAGGATGGTGGCGACCAACAGCTCCAGCGCGCTGCGGTGATGCAGCGCGCAGTCGGCGTCGGCGTAGTCCTTGCGGAGCCCGGTGAGGATCTTCTTGGCCCGGGCCTTGCGCTCCTCGAGCGATTCCTGGCCACCGGCAGATGAGGCTCCGGCGGTACGGGTGGTCTTCTTCTTGGAGGACTTCTTCTGGGAAGTCTTCTTCTTGGCCATGGGTCGTTCTCGCGTGCCGGCGAAACCGACGCGTCCGACCGAGGATCGCCGTCGGCTGGCGGAGCGGCCGGCAAAGCCTATCATACGCCCAGACAGGGGACAATCGATGTCCGACCGAGGTCGGCTGCATCGCGGCGACAACCTGGAGTTCATGCAAGCACTGCCCGAAGGCTCGTGCGATCTCATCTACGTCGATCCGCCCTTCTTCGCGGACAAGCCGTCGCGGGGGAATCGGCATCGGTTCCGCTCGGCGTGGCAGGGCGGGCTCGAGGCGTACCTGGAGTTCCTGCGACCTCGGCTGGCCGAGATGCATCGACTCCTGCCGGACCATGGAAGCCTCTACGTGCACCTCGACGCGACCGTCGTCCATTACGTCAAGATCATGCTCGACGAGCTCTTCGGCCGAGACCAGTTCCTCAACGAGATCGTCTGGCGGTACCGCACGGGCGGCGTGGCGCGACGCTGGTTCGGCCGCAAGCACGACACGATCCTCTTCTACGCCAAGCACTGCGGCCACCACACGTTCCATGTGCTCCGTGACGGCCGCTACCGCACGGACGGGCTCCACCGCGATGCGGCGGGCCGGCCCTACAAGCAGACCACGAAGGGCAAGATCTACTTCCACGCCGAAGGCCCCGCGATGACCGACGTCTGGGATGTCCCCTTCCTGTCCACCGTCTCGCTGGAGCGTACCGGCTATCCCACGCAGAAGCCGGAGGCCTTACTGGAGCGAGTCGTCCTGGCCAGCAGCGACCCCGGCGACACGGTCGCGGATTTCTTCTGCGGGAGCGGGACGACGCTGGCCGCGGCGGCCCGGCAAGGGCGCCGCTACCTCGGCTGCGACATCTCGAGCGAAGCAATCGCGGTGGCCCGACGTCGGCTCCGGGCGCTTCGAGTCCGACCGCCGGACGCCCAAGCGGATAGACGCTGAAGGCGTCGTGCGCCTCCGTTCTGCGGACCCGTCTCGATCTTGGCTGCCTGCGTGTTTCCACGCGGATGCTGCGTTTTGCGGATCCCGCCATGCACGCCGGCCCTGCAGCGGTCCGCCGGATGTACTCTCCGTTGACACCGGCACGATCCGGTTTGTGATCCCTTTGATCTGCGGGTATACTCCGATGTTTCGTCGGGTAAGCGCAAGAGAATGCACATGAAGTTGACCGATATCCTGGCACCGGAATGCGTGAAGGTCCCTCTCGAGGCGACCGATAAGGAACAGGCCATCGCCGAGCTGGTGGATATCCTGAACGACGCCGGTCTGCTGAAGGATCGGGACGGCATACTCAAGGCCGTCCTGGAGCGCGAGAAGACGCGCAGCACGGGCATCGGGCACGGCCTGGCCGTCCCACACGGCAAGGCCCACGGCTGCGAGCGGCTGGTCATGGCGATCGGCAAGCCCGCCGAACCGATCGACTTCCAGAGCATCGACAAGCAACCCGTGAAGCTGATCGTCCTCCTGGCGAGCCCACCGGACCAGACGGGTCCGCACATCCAAGCCCTCGCACGGATCAGCCGACTGATGACGATGGAGAAGTTCCGCCACGCCATGTTCGAGGCCAACTCGGCGGACGAGATTTACGGTATTGTCTCCGGCCACGAGGGCTAACGCCCCGATTTCGGCCCGCGTACTCCCAATGGACGATGAAATCTCTGTCCAAGTCCGGGCGATTCCTTTACGCATGCCCGAAGCGCGGGTATATCAACCGTAGAAGGATCGTTCCGTCCCTCTACGCAGCCGCGAGCGGTTAGGAAGAGTGCCATGGATGCGCAGACGAAGCGCGAACTGCTGGCCCTGGCGAGGAAATCGATCACGGCCGCCGCCCGAGGCGAGCCGATCCCCGACGCCGCCGGAGTGCCCGGCTTGGACGCGGAGTTCTTCGGGGTCTTCGTCACGCTGCGCCGTGGCGGGCAGCTTCGCGGTTGCATCGGGACGTTCAACCCTTCGCGTTCGCTGCCCGAGACGGTCGCCGAGTACGCCTGTCATTCCGCCGTGCACGATTCGCGTTTTACCCCGGTGTCGCCGGCGGAGGTCCCCGAGCTGAACATCGAGATCAGCGTGCTCTCACCGCTGGAGAAGACCGACGACCCGGCCTCCCTGGAGGTCGGCAAGCACGGGGTGTACCTCAAGGCGAAGGTCCTCGGCGCCACGGCGACCGCGTGCTTTCTGCCGCAGGTAGCCGTCGAGCAGGGCTGGAACGCCGAGCAGTTCCTCGCGGCCCTGTGCGCCCACAAGTGTCGTCCCCCCCTCGCCCCAGATGCATGGAAGGACCCAAGTAAGACGGAGATCTACCTCTTCACGGCCGAGGTCTTCAGCGAGGAAGAGCTTGGCAGTGCTTCCAGTACATCGCACACCTGATCGTAGATCGGGTAGTTTCGGAAGTACGCCAGACCCAGCCGAACGAGAACGAGCTTTCGGGAGGGGATCACGACGGTTTTCTGCCCCTCGAACCCCGAGGCGTTGAAGGCGTCATCGGGCAGGGGGACCCCGCGTGCCTTGGCCTGAGCCCTTTCGGTGTCCGAAGGCAGCCACCAGTGGGCGCCGTATTGGCTTTCCGGGGCCGTGGGCGTAGGCGTTCGGGCGTACGTCGTCCAGCCCTCGGGAAGGATCCGCTCGCCTCGCCATACCCCGTCGTTCAGGTAGAGCAGGCCGAAGCGGGCAAAGTCCCGGGCGGTGGCGAACATGAACGAGGAGCCAACCAACGTGCCGGCCGCATCCGCCTCGATGACGGCGCTTCGCATTCCGATCCTAGCGAACAACTCGCGGTAGGGCAGGGTGTAGTAGTCGTCATCGCCGTACACGCGCCGCAGGATCCCGGAGAGGAGGTTGCTCGTCCCGCTGGCGTAGGCCCATACGGTGTCCACGGGGTGGACCAGCCGCAGGCGGGCGGCGTAGTCGACGACGTCCGGGCTGATGAACAGCATGCGCACGAGATCGCTGGGCGGCAGGACCTGGTACTCCCCGAAGGCGAGCCCGCTGCTCATGCGGAGCATCATGTCGATCGTGATGGCCGACCGCGGGTCCCCGTTGCCCCGCCACTGGGGCATCAACGCCCGGTCGCCAATCGAGAGCTTTCCCTGCCGCACGGCGATTCCGTAGAGCGCGTGCAGCACACTCTTGGTCATGGACCACGCCGGCAGGGGCTGGTCGGGACCAAACCCTTCGGCGTAGCGCTCCGTGACGATCTCGCCATCGTAGACGACGAGCACGGCCCGCGTGCGTCGCTTGAGGAACGGATTGGGCTCGGCGAACATGCGGTCGACGGCGGCCGCCAGGCGGGCTTCGTCGATGCCGGAAGGCCTGGGTCTGCCGGACGGGGCATCGCCGACGGCCCAAGGCTTTGAGGCGAGATGACTGAGGTCAGGGATCAGGTTCGGCCGGGCCTGCCGTTTGAGCCGTTCGATGTCGCCGTCATGGGCCAGGGCTACGCCGAGGCCCGCACGGTAGACAGCGGTCTTCTTGCGGTTCGGGAAGACCCAGGCGGTGACCGTTTTGATGTCGTGATCAACCTCGTACCTGAGGCACGGCAGGAAGCCCAACTCTTGGGAAGCGATGGAGTCCGCTGACCGACCCGCCACGAAGACGCCTGAGGCAAGGATTTTCGCGCCGTAGGCGGCGGCCACCTCGGCGATGGTCGCGCGGGGACGGCCGTCTTGTTCTACTTGCGATAGGCAACGATCGGCGATGCCCAGCACCGCGACCAGGATCGCCGCGCCACGCAGGGGTTCGGTATCAGCCATCATGATTCGTCCCCTTCTTTCTCCTCTCGGGCGCATTCCCGTTCAAGGTTGCCGGGGGTCCCTGGCCAAGATGCCCATATCATGTGGCGCCGTTGTCCTCATGGGCAGATGCCCATGCTACGTGGGCGCCGCTGTCCCGCAAGGAAGGAGTAGTCTAGCACGATGGCCTTACCCACGCTGAGACTACACAGGGCGGGCCCGTCTCCCTGAAGCTGGGCCCGTTCGCGTTGCGCAGACCTGATCGTGCCGAGGGGGAGCACTCGGGAAAAGAACGGCGAGCAGCTTGGACGTCGATGCGGTTCGCCTACATCGCCCGGAGGACGCTCATGGCCTTCTTGGCATCCTCGGCGCTGTCGAGCGCGAGGTGGACAATACACTTCCTGCCGATGGCGGCGGCGGAGAGCCCGCGGAGGTTGATTCCCTTGGCGGCCAGGCCCTCGGTCATGGCCGCACCGAGACCGGGCTTGTCCGTCCCTTCGGCCCGGACGGAGTGCAGCGAGTCGGTCTTGGCGAATCCGGCCTTCTTCGCGGCGTTGGTCTGCTTGGCGCCCTTGAGGGGTGTGACGAAGACCACGCCCGTGCCGGGCTTGCTCGATTCGCGCCGCGCGATGACGAACTCGAGATTCGCGCCCGCCTCGGCCAGGGCGGAGAGCTTCTCGGCCAGACCGCCGGGCTGGTCGTGGATGGTGGCCGCCCATACGTCAACCTTCGAGACCTGAAGTTTCATGGTACGCCCTCCAGCAAGGAATGCGTTTAACGACGTGACCCCAACATGAGATCCAGGCCCGCCGGCGGTGTCAACGAAATTCTGCGACGTCCGGCGGGCGCTCACTTCGGGCGCTCGGGTGGGAGGGGGATCAGCTCGATCTTGCGGAAGAATATCTCCGCCCCTTCGGACTGAATCTGGATCTTGCCCTTTCGGGGTTGGACGTCGACGGCGCGGTTCACCGTCGCGCCATTGAGGATGACGGTGATGGTCTTGCCCTTGGCGACGCACTCGATGCGGTTCCATTGGCCGACGGGCTTCTCGACGTCGCACTCCCCGCGGAAACCCTTGACGTCGCGCCACTCGGGATCACGCCCGAACCAGTTGATGCGCCCGCTGTGGATCGTGGCGCGTTTCCCGCCGGGCTGATAGACGTAGCACTTGCCCTGCTTCTCATCGGCGACCTCGCAGGTCACGTAGAAACGCTTGGATTTGTCGCCGACGACGAGGATGTCGCCCGTACCGCCCTCGATGAGCTGGCACTCGATGGAGTACATCCAGACCCGCCCGAACGCGCCGTCCTTGCCGACGCTGTGCAGCAGGATGCCGCTGTCGCGGGCACGGTCCTTCCGTCCGCCGTGGGTCTGCTTTCCCCACTTGTATTCCGCGACGAGGCGATAGTCCTTGAACCCGCGCTCGGTGGTGATGCACCCGTACTCCTGGCCGCTGATGCGAATCATCCCGTCGCGGACGGTGAAGACGTTCTTGGGGTCGACGCCGCGGCCACGATCCCGGATATACGTGTACCAGCCGGTGAGGTCCTTGCCGTTGAAGAGCGAGATCGCCTTGCTCGGGTCGGCGCATTCGGCGGAGGGGGCCGGGGCCGCCAAACCAACGATCAGCAACGAGGCAAGAAGAAAGCTGCACGGCATGGGTCACTCCTTGGGCCCGGACCAGCGGGCCGTCCCGATGGCAAAGTACTTGTTTGTGAAGGGCGGGGCCTTGCGCGTCGCGTACCAGATCCGCCACGAGCCGTCCGGTAGTCGGACGACCGACTGGCTCGTCGTGTAGTGCGATTCCCAGGCGTGGCGGGGTTCGGGTCGGAGGACCGGATTGAGCGGACTCTTGTGCCAGCGGATCCCGTCGCGACTGGCGGCGAATCCCAACGCCGTCTTGTGCTTGTGGGCCGACCAGTAGCTCCCGTACCACATGCAGTAGAGTCCGTCGGCCCGGACGACCGTCGGATAGAACAACCGGCCGCGCTCCCAGGGCTGATCGATCTCCAGCACGGGCTGTTCGCGAACCGTCCATCGTCGTCCGTCCTTGCTGTCGGCGTAGCGGAATCGCCAGGGCTCGGCCCGGACGTCGGTGTACCACATGTGGTAAGTCCCGTTGATCGTGAGGATCGACGGGGCATAGGCGTGCTCGAGCAACGGCGGCGAGGGCCGGGTCCAGCGAATCCCGTCCTCGCTGGTCGTCTCGTGGAGCGTGTGGCGTTTGGCCCCGCCGGCGAAGTGCGTCGAGCTGAACCAGAGCCGCAGCCTGCCGTTCTCGCGGATGGGCGTGCCGTCGAGCCGGCGCAACAACGTCGGGGTCAGAACGGAGCGCTTGCCGTCGTCGAAGGCCAGCACGGGCGAGTGGGGGTGGCGCCGAAACCGCACGCCGTCGTCGCTGACGGCCAAGCCGAGTCGGAAGACGCGTCGGCCGACCTCCCCCCGCGACCCAGAATACCACATCCAAAACGACTCGCCCCTTCGCGCGACGCAGGGGGCGAAGATGTGCGTGTCGTCGAAGGCGTTGGGCTCGCCGAGCGCGAGCGCGGGTCGATCGGAGTCCCGCCGCCACGCCTGGGGCGCCAGCCAACGGCCGGGGATCTCCGACGAGGGTTCGCTTGCGGCCACCGGTGCGACCGCGAGCGCAGCAAAGGCGAGGAGAAACCATCGCGTGATCGCGGTGGATCGCCCCTGCCCTGTTCGTTCCCGCGCAAGATTCGCGTATGGCTCCTGTCTCGCCAAGAGATGCGCCCTTCGTGCGATGAGCGTGATCATAGTGGATGGGCCCGGCGCGCTCCATGCGCCGCAAGTCAGCGGTGCGAGGGCCATGCTTCCAGCGAAACCCCCTTGCCACCGCTAGGCGCACGTGCTACAAATTTTGTAGTATAGCGATATCTTTGAGCTTGCACCTGGGCGGCCACGAATAGGGGGCATTTCTCCCGATCAACGCTTCTCGCATACCGCTCAGTATCTGGTCACATGGCTTCATTGAGGACCTCGGAGGCGAAAGGGGTGAATCTCATGGACGTGCGCGTTTGGGCGGCGGTGTGCGCGGTGGGGATCGGTCTGGCGGTCGCGCCCGTGTCGGGCAGCTCGTGGACGGTCACCCAGGTCACGGATAACACCACGGACGACAAGTTCCCGCACGTTTCGGACGGAGGCATCGTCTGGGAGCGACGGGACCCGGACGATTCCAACACGGCGGAGATCGTCCTCTACGCCGGGGGTAGCGAAACCGCCTTGACGAGCAACGGCTATCCCGATTACTCCCCTCGGATCTCCGGCTCGAACGTGGTGTGGTACGGCCGACCCACCACGTACGACTACCATATCTTCCTATTCGACGGCTCGACGACAACGCAGCTCACTACCGGAACGGCCACAAACCAATGGCCCGACGTCTCGGGTTCGAACGTCGTCTGGCAGGGAGATGCCCCGGGCACCGGCAACACGGCCATCTACCTCTTCGACGGAACGAGCACGACGATGTTGACGGATCCGAACGACGACCATAGCTCGCCGTTGGTCTCGGGGTCGAACGTCGTATGGCGTTCTACCCAAGGCACGGTAAACGAACACCCGATCTTCCTCTTCGACGGTTCCACCACGGCCCAGATCGGGACGGGCGCCAGCTTCACGATCTCCGGGACCAACGTCGTATGGTCCCATCAGACCGGCGGGACGGTCGACACCCGAGAGATCTTCCTGCACGACGGGGCAGGCCAAATCCAGATCACGAACAACGACTACTATGATGAATCCCCCCATGTCTCCGGGGCCAACATCGTCTGGACCGGGGCGCTGACCGGCACGTACGGGTACGAGGTCTTCACGTATCAGGGCGGTGTGATCCGGCAACTCACCAACAACAACCTGTACGAACACCGGCCGAGGATCAGCGGCAACGTCGTCGTCTGGTGGGGCGGTGTCACCAGCGACCCCAACGACGACGAGATCTATCTTCACGACGGGACGACGAAACACCGTCTGACCGACAACGACTACGCGGACGGTTGGCCCGAGATCTCGGGCTCGACGGTCGCCTGGATGGGATGGGACGGCAACGACTGGGAGATCTTCATGGCGACCGGCCCGGCGTTTCCCAACGATCCCAACGATCCGAACGCAGTCACGAACCCGACGTACGTCTGGGATGGTGCGGGCCATGACCCCAACTTTCCGGGCGATCCCAATCACGCCGCCACGTGGGGCGAAACCTGGTCCGGCGACGATCCCAACTGGACCGCCAGCCACTGGGGAACCGGTGCGGCACCGGTCATCCCATCCGGCAGCGATGTCACGGTCCTGATCGACGGCGGCAAGGAGGCCGATGCATTCGTGTACGCCGACGGGGACTACACGATTCGCGACATGGTCGTGGATGCGGGGGATGAGCTGTACATCCCATCGAGCAAGATCTTCACGGTGCACGGCGATGGCATCGTGAACAACGGCACGCTGACGCTCGACGCCGCAGGCGGATCGTCCACGAGCCTGATCCTCATCAACGACCTGACGCTATCCGGCACGGGTACGCTGGAGATGAGTGACACCGGCGGCAACCGCATTTACGGGGGCGACCCTAACGAGATTCCCCGGCTGACCGTCGCTGCAGGCCAGACGATTTCCGGCGCCGGCGGTCTTGGCTACAACGGGCTACTCCGTCTCACCAACGAGGGAACCATCACGGCCGACGCAACGGCGCCGCTGGTAATCTGGCCCAGCATCGACGGCGTCGTGAACAGCGGCCTCCTCCAGGCGATCGATGGGGGAACGCTTCGGCTGGAGCTCTACACCTTCGACAACGCGGGGGGGATCATTCAGGCGCTCGACGGTTCGACCGTTCAGCTCTACGGCCTCACGGTCGTGGGTGGCACGCTGACCACGAGCGGCAGTGGGAGCCTCCAGTGCATCGGGAACGGCCCGACCCTCGACGGCGTGACGCTCACGGGAACGCTGACGGTGCTCGACAGCAAGTGCCTTACCCTCAAGAACACGATCACCAATGGCGGGACACTCAGCGTCGCTTCCGCCGGGAGCGAGACCGATCTGATCCTCGGCTCCGACGTCACGCTCGACGGAACGGGTACGCTCGCCTTGAGCAGCTCCACACAGAACCGAATCTATGCCGGCGATGCGGGGCATACCTATCGGCTGACGGTCGGGGTAAACCAGACCGTGTCCGGCGCGGGAAGGCTCGGCCGCGCCGGCGAGCTCAGTCTCACGAATGCGGGCACGATCACCGCCGACGAAGCGGCCCCGCTCGTGATCTGGCCCAACACCGACGGGGTCGTCAACACCGGCGTGCTTCAGGCGAGCGATGGTGCGACCCTCCGGCTCGAACTCAACACCTTTGCCAATACCGGCGGAACGATTGAGGCCCTGGACGGCTCAACCGTCGAGCTGTACGGCCTCGCGATCGTCGGCGGCACGCTTTCGACCAGCGGAAGCGGCAGCTTCCAGGTCGTCGGCAACGGACCCTCCCTGGACGGCGTGACGCTCACCGGAACCCTCACCGTGCCCAACAGCAAGTGCGTCTTCCTCAAGAACACGATCACCAACGAGGGAACTCTGAATGTCAGTTCCGCCGGGAGCCAGACGGATTTGATCCTGGGCTCCGACGTCATGCTTGGTGGGTCCGGCACGCTGGCCTTCAGCGATTCAACGCAGAACCGCATCTATGCCGGCGACGCCGGCCAAACCTATCGCTTGACGGTCGGGGCCGATCAGACCCTCGCCGGCACGTTCAACCTGGGCAACGGCGGGCAGATGGCGCTGACCAACAACGGAACAATCATCGCCAACGGCAGCGTGCAGGCCGAGATTCACGCGAACGCCAGCGGCTTCACGAACGCCGGGACGCTACGGGTTGACTCGGGCAGTACGGCGCGGATCCGCGCGGGCTATGTCCAGACGGCCGGCGAGACCCGAATCGACGGCCAGCTCCGTGTTTGGGACGCGGCGATGGACATCCAAGGCGGAACCGTCTCGGGAAGTGGCACTCTTCTTGACGCGTATCTGGCCTTGGGTTCTTCGGCCACGCTCAGCCCCGGCGACAGCATTGGTACGCTCAACGTCGCCCATACCATTGCGTTCGCGGACGGGGCAACGTATGCATGGGAAATCAGTGATACGGCCTCCGACCTGGTGGTCGTAACCGGCGATCTCACGTTCGGTGCGAGCGCCGCCCTGAACGTGAGCTGGGTCGGGGACTCGCTGCCTGCCGACGGTGATTACGTGCTCTTCCAGGTCTCGGGCAGTATCGACACGATGCCGACATGGACGATCAACCTCCCGCCGGGCTGGGAGTGCGACGGCGTCATCGTGGACGGCAATAGCGTGGTCCTGGACAATCTGCACCCGGTCCTCATGTACACACTCGGTCTGACCGTCAACGGCGAGGCACGGGGGCACGTCGAGATCGAGCCCAACGATCCCAACTGGCCGCCGTTCGCCTATCCCCCCGGCACGTCGGTGACGCTGACGGCCGTCCCCGTGGAAGGCAAATCGTTCAAATGGTGGAAGATCTGCGACCCCAACAAGCCCGACGACCCCAACTACGAGACCGATGCGAACCTCTCGCTCACACTCGTGATGAACGACGACTGGACGGTGGAGGCCGTCTTCAGTTGTGGCGAGATCGGAAG
>CAZKCX010000100.1:0-13534 GCA_964550865.1 uncultured Planctomycetales bacterium | reverse complement strand
GTCGACGAAGATCCGGCAGACGACGCTGCCCTTCCCGCCGGACTGGTAGTGAACGCCGACCTCCGCCTCGAACCGCCGGTACGCCCCGGCCAGGTCGACGATCGCCTCGCCGTTGGCGTGCATGCCGAGGCCTCGCGCGTAGCGTGTGTCCTTGACCCGAAGCGGGGTGGGGGTGCGTCCCTTCGGTCGGATACCGGTGTTGAGCCCCAACGTCCCCCATCCCTGCAGCGTATGGGCGATCAGTTCGTCGGCGTGATCGGCCACGTAGACGGCCGCCGGTTCGCTCGCCTTCAGAGGGGCCGTCAAAAGACCACACGTCGTTCCTACAAGCCCGGCCACAAACCAGAACGCCAACCGCGACAAGATCATGGAATGCTCCTCGTTGCTGAGTGGGTGCGTGGAGGTACCACGAGCCTACACGGGCGAACCAGGCGGTGTCCACAGACCGGCTGCGGCGACGAGCCGACACCGCCACCGACGGTCAGGCAAGCTTCCGAAGATCGTCGCCGCGGGCGGACTGGCGGGGGGCCACACGTCAGGCTACGCTGACGCCGCTGAAGAAGCAGCCTGCAAGCCCGACGCGTACCGGAGGAAGCGTGATATGAACTCCTCTTCGAGCGGGCGGCCGCGGGAATCCGCGCTGTCCATGGATCGACGAACCGGACCGGTCTCCCGTTTGCTTGGATGGACCATCGCGATCCTCGTGCTGGGCGGAAACCTCGTGATCGCGGAAACGAAGGGTCCGATGGACAAGGGGCATTGGTACGAGCGGCACATCGTCGGCATGGAGGTCGGACCGACGGGCGCGCAGTTCGGCGGCGAGGCCAAGGACTACGGCTACGCCGCGCACTTCAACGGCCGGGACATCGTCCGCATGTGCGTGAAGGCGCATGGCGAGTACCTCGTGGTCTGGGCCCGCGACGGCGAATACGCCTACTACGACTCCAAGCTCATGCCCAAGCCGCCCGGCATGGGTCAGCGAGACGTTCTGCGAGAGACCGTGGACGAGGCCGCCAAGCATGACCTGCCCGTCATCGCCTACTGCGTGGTTCAATACGGAAGCCGGGCCCTTCGCGAGCACCCGGAGTGGCGGATGGTCGGTGCGGACGGCAAGCCCATCGATCGTTGCTGCTTCAACACGCCCTATCGCGAGTTCGTCAAGAAGCTCCTCACGGAGATGATGGCCTACGGCATCGACGGCTTCCACATCGATATGATCGACCAGGGTTTCGGCCCGCCGTATGGCTGCTGGTGCAACTGGTGCAAGGAGCAATTCCAGGCCAAGCACGGACACCCGATGCCCAAGGGCGTGACGTGGGCCGAGGCCTGGGACCACATGCTGGAGTTTCGCTACGACACCAGCGATCGGTTCGAGAAGGAACTGACGGACCACATTCGCTCGCTCGATCCGAACACAACCGTGGACTTCAACTACCACGGGAGCCCGCCGTTCTCCTGGGAGGTCGGCCAGCGCCCCGTCCAGCACGCAAGCAACGGCGACTTCGTGACGGGCGAGACGGGCATCTGGGGGTTCAGTGCCCTCGGCGTCGGGCTAAACGCCCGCTTCTACGCGGCGGCCACGCCCGGCAAGCCCTATCAGGTGGCGATCCAGCGCGGCGTGCGGATGTATCATGACCAGACGACGCGACCCCTGAACGACATGCGGTGGGAGCTACTCACACTTCTTTCGCATGGCGCGTTCGTGACGATGGTGGACAAGACCGCCTATGACGGCTGGCTCGACCCGGTCGCGTATGAGCGCATCGAGGCGGCGTTCGAGGAGGCGCTGGCCAAACGAGCACACTTCGGCCACGCTCCCGTCATGGATGTGGGGATCTACTTCTCGAGTCGAACGCGGGATTGGTACGGCCGGGAGGAGCCGGGCAAGTACTACCGATCGTTCCAGGGTGCGCACAAAGGGCTCGCCCGCGAGCACATTCCGTGGGGGGTGATCCTGGATGAGAACGCCGACCTGGAAACGCTGAAGCGGTTCAAGGTCGTCTGGCTGGCGGGCACGACCATCCTTTCCGAGCGCGAGGTCGGCTTGCTGAAACGGTACGTGGAGGGCGGCGGGCAGGTCGTCATCACGGGCCAGACGGGGCTGTTCGACCGCTTCGGCAAACCCATGCAGGAGAGCGTGCTCTCGGGGTTGATCGGGGCGAAGCTCGTCGAACGGCTCGATTCGCTGGATAACCACATGCGGTTTCCGAAGTCCCAAGCGGAATCCGGTGCCGGTCGCGATTCGGCCACTCGATCGTTGGCGGCTTTGTCCGAAGGGCTGCGCCCCGATTGGCCCTTTCTGGTCAAAGGCCCGGCGACGGTCTATAGGCCGACGACGGCCCGAGCCTTCGGCGAGCTGATGAAGCCGCACCGCACCGCACGACAGCGACAGGGCAAGGAGGGTACCGAGTGGCCGATGAGCGCGGACGAGCCGGTTGGCCCTGCGATTCTCGTGAATCGAATCGGCAAGGGGACGGTCGTCACGTTCGCATGCTCTCCGGACTATGCCGTCGCGAGCGAGCACGCGCTCGTCGAGGATCGGCTCCTGATCCGCAACGCGATTCGGTTTCTCGTTCCCGAGCCGCGCGTGTCGATCGAAGCACCGGCACACGTCGAGGCCGTCGTGACGGAAGAACCTCGCGCGCGAACGCTCCGCGTCCACCTACTGGGATATCTGTCGCCACCGGCGACGACCCCGCCGAAGAACCGACCGTACGTCTTGCCGAGCCTGGTCGAGGACGAACCCTGCTACCGCGCGAGGATTCGACTCGACCGGGAGATCAAGAAGGTCGAGTGCTTCGGTGCGAAGACCAAGATTGAGCATGACAACCGAGCGATCACCGTCTTGGTGGAGGACATCCACGAGGTGATCATCATTCGGTACTGAAACTCCCCCGAACGTAGAGAGGACCACCCATGATCCCAAGGATAACGCGATTGAGAATCGTCGGAACGATGGTTTCGCTCAGCATGATCTCCGCGCCATGGTGCGAGGGCGAGACGTTGTCGCAGGAGCCGAGCGCGAAGGACAGGCCGTGCATGGACGCGCACGTCTTCTATTACCCCTGGTACGCCAACCCGAAGACGGACAAGTCGTGGGCGCATTGGAACGAGGGCGGCCACAAGCCGCCGGAGGACATCGGCGCGAACTTCTATCCGAAGCTCGGGCTGTACAGCTCGAACAACCGCGAAGATGTGGCCGCACAGATGCGGCAGATTCGCGATGCGCGCGTGGGTGTGGTCTGCACGTCATGGTGGGGCAAGGGTTCGTTCACCGACAGGGCCGTTCCGCTGCTGCTGGATGTAGCGGCCGAGCACGGGCTCAAGGTCTGCTTCCACCTCGAGCCGTTCACGGGACGCAAGAACCTCAAGGCCGTAAGCTATCGCGATGCCGTCGTGACCATCGTCGAGAGGTACGGCGAACATCCTGCCTTCTATCGCGACGCGAAGCGCGGCAACAAGCCCATCTACTACGTCTACGATTCGTATCTTGTCCCCGACGACGACTGGGCGACGGTGCTCGCGCCCGACGGCAAGAACACGCTACGCGGGACGAAGTACGACGGCATCTTCATCGGCCTGTGGGTGAAAGAGGGTGACGGTGCGAAGATGCTTGCGTCGCGCTTCGACGGCTTCTACACCTATTTCGCCGTCGACGGCTTCGTGTACGGCTCGACGATCGCGAACTGGAAGTCGATGGCCGCGTTCGCGCGGAAGCACAAGCTGCTGTTCATCCCTAGCGTGGGCCCCGGCTACGACGATACGCGCATCCGCCCGTGGAACAAGAAGAACCAGCGAAGCCGCGAGAAGGGAACGTACTACGATCGCATGTGGAAGGCCGCGCTACGCGTCAAGCCCGAGATCGTCTCCATCACGTCATTCAACGAATGGCACGAGGGGACACAGATCGAGCCGGCAACCCCCAAGAAGATTCCCGGCTACACGTACCTCGACTACGCTCCGCGCGCGGCTGAGTATTACCTCGAGCGGACGCGGCATTGGGTGGGGGTCTTCGCCGGGAGGTAGAGAGGCCGAACCGTGAGAGCCAGAAAGCGGCCTCACAGAGGCCGCACTCCATACTGGCATCGAGCCATATCCTAGCAGAGGGCTCTGCCGCTTGCGGCGCACTCTTGCCGAACCGCCTGCTGCGAACTCTATCCAGAGTCCTTTGCGGCGAGGTTCCCCTCAGAGCCGGGCCGTCCTCGGCCCGTCTGTCGTCTTCCGCAGCGCACAGCGACCAGCTTGAGGACCCGGCTTTGCCAAGGCTACGCCGTGGCAACCAGGCCGGCTCTGAATACATCGCTCGGGCGATCTCAGGTGAGGATTGCCCAGCCTCATTGGAACCACTCACATAGCGGAACCGGCGTTACTTCTTGGCGTAGTCCTCGCCGTTGATGCTGTCGATGACGGACTCCTGCCAGGCCTCGAGCGCGCGCTTCATCTTCTCCACGCGCTGCGGCTCCTTGCCGCTCAGGTCGGTCTTCTCCTTCGAGTCGGCGACGAGGTCGTACAGCGCGTAGCGAACCTTGCCGGCCTTGCCGGGCAGACGATGCAGCTTGTAGCGCCCGTCGATCCACGCGGCGTGGCCCGGGCGATCCTCCTTCGAGCAGTCCCCCGTGATCGGGTCCGGCTCGTGGTCCTTCATTAAGGATTCGTCCGTCTTCTCACCGGTCTCTTGCTCCTTGGCGAGTGCCTGGAGCAGCTCGGTGCTCCGGCAGCTTCGGCCCTTCGCCGGGTACTTCCAGAAGCCCATGCCCTTGGGGCGCGAGTCCATCTTCCCGTTGAGGAGCGGCACGAGGCTGACGCCGTCGATCGGCCTGGGCTGATCGTCCACACGGACGCCGAGCAGCTCGAGAATCGTCGGGTAGATGTCGACCGTGTTGCACGGCAGGTCGGTGGTGCGGGGCGATCGGATCTTGGCGGGCCATTCGATGATGGCCGGCACACGCACCCCGCCCTCCCACAGGGTGCCCTTGTGGCCGCGAAGCCCACCGGTCGAGCCCGGCTTGCGGGCGCCGTTGTCGCTCGTGTACCAGACGAGCGTGTTGTCGGCGATGCCGAGCGTCCGCAGCTCCTTCCGCAGCTTGCCCATCGCGCGATCGATGCCGGTGATCTCGCCGAGGTAGTTCTTGAGTCGCTTGGGCAGATCGTCGTAGAGGGCCGCCATCTCGTCGCTCGCGATGTGGGGCGTGTGGGGCGAGCCGAACCACACCACCGCCAGGAAGGGTTGCTTCTTCCGCGTCGTCTTGCGGATGAAGTCGAGCGCGGCGTCCATCGCGATCATCGAGCTCTCGCCCTTGCATTGGACGACCTTGCCGTTGCGGCTCATGAGCGCGTCGTTCTCGTAAAAGTTCGGGCTCGACAGCCACACGTCGAAGCCGCTCTGACCGGGCGAGACCTTGCTGTCGGCCCGCACCGTGCCGAGGTGCCACTTGCCGAAGTGCCCGGTCGTGTAGCCCGCCCGCTTGAGAGCCTCGGCAATGGTCACCTCTTGCGGTCGCAGCGGATGCCCCCAGGAGAAGGCGGCAAAGCGATTCGGATGACGGCCCGTCAGCACGCTGCCGCGCGTGGGCGAGCACACCGGCGCGGCCGCGTAGAAGCGGTCAAACCGCAGGCCGCTGCGGGCCATCTCGTCGAGCACGGGCGTCTTGATCTTGGGGTGGCCGTTGTAGGCGACGTCGCCCCACCCCTGGTCGTCGGCCATGCAGAGGACGATGTTGGGGCGGGGCGAGTTCTCGGCCGCGGTCGCGAGGTTCGCGGGCATCGAGCAGAGCAGACCCGCGGCGACGAGCACGATTGCAGAGCGTTTCATGACGTTAATCCCCTTCGTCTGAGGTCGTCTATTGGGTAGAGCGATGCGCCATCGCGCGCGGTCCCCGGCGACGACTCTCGGCATCGCGATGCGCGGTACGAACGCGCTGATTCACCGCATGGTATCGGGCAACGGCACGCGATGACAACAGAGTACCCGAGCCGCGGCAACAGAGTACCCGAGCCGCGGCATTCATGCCGCGCGGTGGTTCCGCGCCGGATGAATCCGGCGGCTCGGGCAAGTCGCCCCGATCATGGGAAGGAGGGGCTCGCGTAGCACGGGCATTCCCGAGGGACCTGGGACCAGGGACTCGCCAAGAAGGTTGAGCGTCAATGTGGAGTGCTGCCTCTGTGAGACCGCTTTGGCTTCGACGTCCTCCGCTCCGCAGTAGTAGCCTATCGAACTGCAAGACGTGCATGATCACCGTGCGAACGAAAGGTAGAATACGCACGCCATGGACGGAACGGCCTCCACACCGGACGCAGCCCCCGACTGGTCGCAGATCGACGAGGCGCCGGTCTGCCCGCTCTGCGACTACAACCTGCGCGGCCTGACGCAACCGCGCTGCCCCGAGTGCGGCTACACGTTCACGTGGGACGAGATCCTCGATCCCGAGCGGCGACTCCACCCGTATCTCTTCGAGCACCATCCCGAGCGCAACGCGTGGTCTTTCGTCCGGACGCTAACCGGCGGGCTGCGACTGCGTCGCTTCTGGACGTCGCTCCACCCGATGCAGCCTTCCCGGCCGCGGCGGCTACGGACGTACGCGCTTCTCGTTCTGGTCGTCTATCTCCTTGGTGCGACGTCGTGGCTGTTTGTCCACAGTGCGTACCGCGCACGAGACGTGCGAACGATGCTGCAAGGGGCCCGTCGAGCCCTGCAGATGCGTCTCGCCCGGGAGAAGGTCGAGAAACCGGAGGACTACGCCAAGACGATCGCTCAACACGGCTCGGAGAAGGCAATTCTCGATCGGATGTTCCCGAAGCTCACACGACGTCAACTCGCCTGGGAGGTGTTGCGGGAGCACTGGTACCGAGGCGACTATCTCATACCGTTCATCCTACCGCTTGGCTGGCCGCCCGCGGTGTTCGCCGGCCTCATGATCTTCCAGATCTCGATGCGTCGAGCGAAGATCAAGACGATCCACGTCGTGCGGTGTGTGGTCTACGGCTTCGATACGGTGGCGTGGCTGGGGATTCAAATCCCACTGTGCGCGGCCATCGTGCTGATCGTTCTGCAACAATGGTCAACCACCGCCCTGAATACGATGGCGTGGAACACCGGGCTTATGTTCCTGATGATGGTGATGGCCCTCTCGGGCTATCGGGTGTGCGTGGCGTATCGAGACTACCTCCGCTTCGACCACCCGATCGCGACCGTTCTGACGGCCCACATCGTGGCCGCCCTGATCGTCGCCGTCCCCACGATCGGCTGGCTCGTGCGGGTCTTCGACAGCATGTAGATGTGTGTTTGATCCGTTCGCAAGAATGGGTGTCCAGTGTGGCACGACCGCCCCTCTCTTCACTACGCTTCGCCGCGGCAAGCCCGGCCGTGAGCCATCAGACTGCCCAGCCGAGGGCGGCTGGGCCACAACGAGCCAAACCCCGCAACGGGTCAACGATCACCAAAAGCGGCTTACGGGATCAGGCGGTGGGCTCGACGGTCTTTGCCTTGCTCCCCCACCATCGCCTGAGGATTGCGTTCATCCGCCGCAGGTCGTGCGAGCCGCCCCCGGCCCCACGGAGGATCACCCGATCCTTGACCCAGTGGTCGCGGTACCACGTGCAGGTCTCGAACGTGTCGTTCAGCTCGGCCATACGTCGTTTGAGCATCGTCCGAAACCGCTCGGCCGTGTCGGCGTGTCTGGCGTCGTCGATCAGGTTCCGCATCTGGTACGGGTCCTTGACGTGGTCGAAGAGCAGCTCCTTGCCGTCGACGCGATAGCGGGCGTAGGGATCATTCTGCGGCTTGTAGTTCGCCGGATTGGGGAACTCGACGCCCTCGAACTGCCGCGCGTAGTCCTTGGGGACATTGGGCCGACCCCACGGGTCGTGCGGGGTGCCGTACGAGAGGAACAGCGCGAACGGATCGGCCTTGCGCGAGGTCCGCTCGAGAAAGGAGATCGCAAGGTCGGTCTGGGTATCCGGCTCGTATCCGTCGATCTCGATCCGCTTCGGCTCGTCCTCGAAGTAGTACGCGCGGTAATACTGGTGGTTGAAGTTGTAGCCCGCCCAGTATCCGTCGAAGCCCAGGCGATAGGGCCCCGGCGGGACGAAGCCGTTCCGCGGGTCCAGGTGGTTGCCGAGCTGATTGGCCCAGAGGTGCCACTTGCCGATGTACCCTGTCTGGTAGCCGCCGCGCGTGAGCACGTGGCCGATGCAGTCGTGCTCCGGGCTCAGCCGCAGCTCGTTGATGACCATGCCGGTGCTCGTGGTGTACTTGCCCGTCATCAGGCTCGCGCGGAAGGGCGCGCACACCGGCGAGGACGAGACGGCATTGCAGAAGCTCGTCCCTTGCTTGGCCAGGGCGTCGAGGTTCGGGGTGCGGGCCTTGTCGTTGCCCGTGTATCCGCAGGCGTCGTAGCGAAGTTGATCCCCGAAGACGAAGACCAGGTTCGGGCGCTTCCGTTCGCCCCCCCCTCGCGGCACCTTCTGCGGATAACGCCCGCTCTCGCGCGCATGCCGCCAACCCCGCGGCGCCGACGGCCGTCGAACTCAGAAACTCCCTTCGCGTCTGCTGTGAATGGTTCACGTCAACGCCTCCCCGCGTGCCATGAAAGGACGAGATGGCCGCCTCTTCAGCGGCAAAGTGCACGAATTCGATTCCCGATTCGCGTCCCCACGGCTTTACGGAAATTGCGTTTCGGCGTCAAGCATTCCGTCGCGCTCTTCGAGGGCAATCGAACCCCATCGCCTCGTGCCCATCTGGTAGAATGGAGGCGTACTTCTTCGATTGCTCGTCCCATCAACACGTCCGGAGGAACGCTCATGAGGCCGGTATCGCACACATCCCTGCTTGTCGGCATGCTGATCGCCGCGGTCAACGTCGGCTGCTCGCAGACGGCGGAGTTCGGCCACGCAACCATTCCCACGGGCCAATGGCACGGCCGTGGCACGTTCACCGCCTGGGAGACCACGCGCAAATCGGAATCCGACGCCGATCCACAGACGCGCGTCCAAGACAACATCGAGGGCTACGAGACCACCTTGACCATCGAAGAGCGTGAACTCTTTGGCGAGCAGGCGCTCGAGATGAAGATCGTGTCCAAGCGCGGGAAGATCTTCGAGTCAGAGGACTCTGAGACCCGCCTCTACGTGCTGCTGTTTCCGGTCGAGCGGAAGGGCGACGGCAGCACGCTCTACGCCGTGGGCGATCTCCACTACAACCCGAAGGAGCCGCCGGGCTACGCCAAGCGCGAAGACCAGATCCGCCGGAAGATGAAGATCCCGTCGGCCTCCTGCGTGAAGGTGAACCGGAGCACCTGCCTGCACGTCCACTACTTCCTGCCCGAGGACAAGGCGGACTGGGCCTACAAGGACACATTCGTCTTCACGAATAGGTGCGTGCGGAAGGCCGGCAGCTACTTCGCCTCGAGCAAGAAGAAGGAAGACGGCAAATCCCAGGAGAAGTTCAGCCAGATCACGTGGAGCGAGCGCCTGTGGCCCCGCCGGTAGTAAGAACACCGTCGACGTAGCGAAGGCTCTTCCGGTAGAATGACCCTGTTCTGGGCGGTGCTGTTCCGACCACCAAGCAGACCTTGGCGAGCGAGACACGATCGGAGAGAAAGGATCTGACGATGAACGAACGCGCGATGCTAGTGGGTTGTCCGGGCTGTGGGATGAGTCGACGTCGCTTTCTGGCGTCCGGGTGCGCGGCCTGCGCGGGTGCGACGGGGCTGTTGGCGCCTTCCAGCCTTACCGGCGCGGCCGAGAGGAAGGGCAAATTCCGTATCCGGATCGTGTACTCGCTACACGCGGAGGTCCAGCCCGGGCCTGATTGGCCGAACAAGGGCTTCGACTTCCGACCCGTCATGGAGCGGATCACGGGCGCGCTCAAGCAGTCGTGTCCGGAGTTCGAGTTCGTCACGGCCATGGCCAAGGGCCCGGACGAGGCCAAGAAACTCCTCGCCGAGGACAAGTCGGCCGGCATCGACGGCTACATCGTCTACCAGATGAATTGCTGGAACCAGGTCGTCCAGACGCTCGCGACCTCGGGCAAGCCCGTCCTCTATGCGGATTTCCAATACGCCGGTAGCGGCGGGTTCCTGGTCTATACGGCCGCGTTCCTTCGAGCGAAATCGAAGAACGTAGGCTTCGTCGCATCGTCGCGGATGGAGGACGTTATCGCCGCGGCGAAGTGCTTCGGCGTCGTCGCCAAGGGCGGATCGCCCGCGGAGTTCGTCGCGGCCACGAAGCGCGTCCGGATGCAGCGCACGCCCAAGCCCGGCGATCTGGCTTGCAAGCCCGATCAGGTCAAGACGCTCTCGGCGGACGAAACCGTCCAGCGGATGAAGGCGTCGAAGATCCTCGCCGTGCGCAACCAGGAGTCCGGGGCGGCCAAGCCCATCATGGGCATCCCGATGGAGCGCGTCTCGTTCGCGGAGGTCAACGAGGCCTGGAAGCAGGCCGACAAGGACCAGGCCCGCGCGATCGCCGACCGCTGGCAGAAGACCGCCGCCGTCATCAAGGACGTCTCGCGCGAGACGCTCGAGAATTCAGCCGCCATGTACATCGGCATGAAGTCCGTGCTCCAGAAGCATGATGCCAACGCCATCACCATCAACTGCCTGGGTGGCTTCTACGGCGGACACATCCACGCGTACCCGTGCCTCGGATTCCACGAGTTGAACAACGAGGGGCTGATCGGGGCGTGCGAGTGCGATACGCGGTCGACGGCCACCATGGTGACCTTCACCGCCATGACGCAAGGTCGCCCCGGGTACATCTCCGACCCCGTGGTCGACACGGGCCGACGCCAGATCATCTACGCACACTGCGTCGCGTCGAATCGCGTCTTCGGACCGAAGGGACCGACCAACCCGTACGAGATCCTCACGCATTCCGAGGATCGACAGGGCGCGTCCGTACGGTCCGTCTTCCCCGTGGGCTACAAGGTCACGACGCTGGAGATCCTCCCGAGGGAAAAGGAGATCCTCCTCCACCAGGGCAAGGCCGTCGACAATGATCGAAACGACCGCGCCTGTCGGACCAAGCTCTGCGCCGAGCCCATCGGCGACATCGAGAAGCTCTTCACCATGTGGGATCGGTGGAGCTGGCATCGGGTGACGTTCTACGGCGACCTGAAGCAGCCCGCCTACGCCCTGGCGGACCGGATCGGCTGGAAGGTCCTCGAGGAGGCCTGAGCGAACGGGATTGCCTCGCGGCGGCGTCGGCTCGCGGTTGCAACAATTTGTCTTGGTTAGTGCCTACCGGTCGAGGATTCCCCGGGGAAATCCTCGACTCGGTTTGCCTGGCCCGGGTTTGTTTCCTATAGATGAAGTGGAAGCTGTCGTGTCCCCTTTCAACCGCCCGCGGCCCCCGGCATGGGGCCGCGGGGCTTTTTGTTGGGCAAGCAAAACGGCCCGCAACAAGAGAGGACCCGGCACCGCACCGGGTCCTCGCCGCGTAGACTCCACCGCCTACGTTTGACTCCGTACGTTCGATTCAGCCTGCCGCCAAACCGGCCGGAGACCGGACCGTCAGTCGTCGAACTTCACGATGATCGGCCGGCAGCTCCGCCCATGGCTCCGGTAGGCGTGATGGCTTCGCGGGCCTCGGTAGACCCTTCGCGAAACGTGATGGCCATGATGCCGGTAGCTGCTCGTCCGGGGGGCCACATAGACCCGCCGGCTGTGATAGTGGCGACTCGGACTGCGGTAGACTACCCGCCGACTGCAATGGCTGTAGCTCGGGCTTCGGTAGATCACCCGACGGCTGTGACCATAGCTGTGATACACGGGCGTGTAGCTGCGATAGCTATGCGTCCGATACGTCGGCGTGAAGGGGGTGGTTCTCCTGTACACGAAGGACGAGCGGCAGCCCGGATAGAACGGACTGCTCGAATAGCTCTGGTAGTAGGTGTGCCGGGGCGTGGGAACGTAGCACGATCCGCCGCCGACGTTCACCGATACGCCCACCCAAGCCTGCGCCGGCTGGACACTGAGCCCTAGAACGGCCACAGCCGCCAACATTCCGCCCATTGTCGCGATTCTTGTAGCTGTCATGACAGACCTCCTCGTGACTCGCTTACGCGTCTCGCCATTCCCGGGACGTCGACCGTCGGCAGCCCGTCGTTCGAACATGGGCCCTGCGATCGGCCCCATCAAGCCGTTAGACACTACACGCCGGCAAATAGTTGGCACAAAGAAATGGAAAATACGGCCCTATACCACAACCTATTGCTGTATAATAGCATGCGTCTCAGCCAACTTCTGGCGAATCAGCCGGAGAAGCCGCATGAACTCCGCACGATCGTCCGGTTCGAGATGGGCGAGAACCCCCATGGTCGTCGCAAGCTTGGCCCGCTTGTACTCGGCGAGGGCCTTCTCGCCCGCCTTGGTGATTGACACGTCGATCTTGCGCTTGTCGGTGGGATTCAGGCTGCATCGGACAAGCGGCTTCTCCAAATTGCTCTCGAGGTTCCGGATGGTGCGAGACATCTGGGCCGGCAACACGCCGATGCTTTTCTGCAGCTCGCCGACCGTCAGCGACTCGGTCTGTGTAAGGAGGTCGAGCGTCAGCACCTCAGACTCGGTCAAGTCCAGGTCGTCCTCGCGTTTGGCCATGGCCGCCCCGAGCCACCCGAGCTTCTGCAGCTCGAAGACCTCCTCGGCCAACCTCTCGAATTCTGGGGAATCGGTGTCGGTCATCACGGTGGAGTGTCCTTCCTACGCGGTCTACGATGATAGGATGATTGTAGGTCTACCTGCGCCCCCGTCAACGGAAAACTGTGGCTCGCGAGATAATTCTTTGTCAGAAAATGTTGACGCAGCCATACCAAAACGATACGCATGGACGCGTCGCGTAACCGACCCGCTAAGGACGACGCATTGATTACCGAGAACTCCAGCGTGCCCCCCCTCCTCCCCTGCCTGGTCGCCGTTTCATGCCTGGTAGGTTGTCGGGACAGACCGGAGCCGCCGCCCCGTTCGCCTCGCACGCCGGTGCCGTCGACGCAGGAATCCCGCTGGATCCAATCGCCACAGCCCACGACGTCGGCGCCCGCTGGAACCCCCTCCCCACCGACGTCACAAGGCGACAAGTCCGCGAGCACCCGACCCGAAGCACAACCGATGGCGGTCCTGAAACGAGCACGCGTCGGTCAATGGGCGACTTACAAGATGGCGGACGGATACGAACAGCGGCTGGAGGTCGTCGACGTTCGTGACGACGAGGTCGACCTCCGCCTGACGATGCGACTGAGGGGTCATCAGGCGGGTCTGCCGACGATCCGAACGGAACGGACCGACGTCGACTGGGCCCTCCGCGACGCCGAACGACATCAGGCCGATCTCACGGTCCGGAACACGACGATTCGCGTCGCCGGTCGCTCCTGGCCGGCACGACTCACCATCGCGCGATGGCGGTTCGAACGCGTCTACTACGAGCGACACGTCTGGACGTCGGCGGAAGCACCGATGTACGGCGTCCTCCGGATGATCCTCACGGCGGACGACAAGCTCCACGCGTCATCCGAGCTGGTCGGCTACGGCAACTGACAGGA
>CAZKCX010000099.1:0-13626 GCA_964550865.1 uncultured Planctomycetales bacterium | reverse complement strand
GGCCGACCACCTGCTGTCCGCTCTCAAAGAGTCGGGCAAGCTGACGCCGGAGCAGGCGAGATTCATGGCGTCGACCCGGCCGAAGGAAGAGTTGTATGACCTGAAGAGCGACCCGTACGAGCTGCACAATCTCTGTGAGGCACCGGAGGCGAAACCCATGCTGGAGCGGCTTCGCGGAGCCTTGGACCGGTGGATCGAAGAGACGCACGACAAGGGGGCGATTCCCGAATCAAAAGAGACGCTCGCTCCGCACCGTACACACGCACGGGAGCGCAAGGCGCGGATGCTCAAGCGTCGCGGTCTGCCACCGGATGCATCGCCGGAGCGCTACCTACGGTACTGGGAGAAGAGGTTGCTCAAGGGTCAGCGGTAAGGTCCGGGATTGGAATCAGGGACCAGAACTGAATCTTGGGTGGCGGTGGCTGACATGCTTGAAGTCTTGGGTCTGAAGTCTTAGCTACCAGGATCGAAGTCGCGCAGGAGCTCGCACAGACCGTCGTCGGAGACGCGGGTAACCGCCTCTTCGAGCGAGACCCAGTTACGGTCTCTCGCGTCGGCCTCCTCCCATTCGTCCAGCACCTCTTGCACCTCCATGGGAAAGACCTCGACGACGCACGTCCCGCCCCACTTGTCGTACTCGTACTGGCCGATGGGCTCTTCACCCACCACCCCAAGCACGCCCGCTTCCTCAAGCGCCTCTTTCGCGGCAGACTCCGCCGGAGACAGATCGGGCTCGACGATGCCCTTCGGCACGATCCACCGCTTACCGCTAATCGATGTGATCAATAGGACCTCGAGTCCCTTGTCGGTGCGACGGAACGGCACGACCGCCGACTGCTCGTAATACCAGGAGGGCTTCTTCGCCACGACCCATCACTCCCATCGACTTCCACGGCAACCTTGCGGCATGGGCCGCTGCTTGTCAATCATCCGCGGGCCTCGCGCGAAGAAACGCCGCCGTCCGGCATTGAGCCGGGACGGCGGCGTGTTCAGCTACTAAGCGGTTGGCAAGAATGGGTGTCCAGTGTGGCACGGCCGCCTCCAGGCTTCGCTACGCTTCGCCGTGACAAGCCCGGCCGTGAGCCATCCGAATTCCCAGCCGAGGGCGGCTGGGCCACAAGGGGAGGCTGCTCGACTGTTCAGACATTGTTGCGAATAGTCTAGTCCTCCGGCTCGGGAGGGAACGGCACCTCTGTCGTCACGATCGTCGCGACTCCGATCTCAAAGACCGCTCCGGCGCGATACCCCGTTGTGCCGAGGCGGTTGAAGTATACCGGGAAATCGCCATTCGGGTCCGCTGCCGGCTGGAGGACGTTGTACCATACCATGGAGACCTCTGGCACCGTGGGAGTGGGTTTCCAGGTCCAGAAGGCGTACTGGATCTCGTTCACGTCCGAGAAGAGGGTATGCGGAACTTGACGGGTGTCGTTGGGGAAGGGAACCACGCCGGGGAGTTGATAGAAGTAGGAGCTGTCGTCCACCAGCCGGTCGTAGTTCATCATGTAGACCGCCGCCGCTTCGTCCGTGCTCGCCATGTAGGCCGTGACCCATATCGGGGCTTGGGTGTTCGGGTCCTCGAAGCGAAGATCCGTTACGATGAGAGAGCTGGCCTGGGAGCCGTCAAGCACCATGAGCGGTTCGACGCTCTTGAAGTTTGGATCATTCGCCTGGGCCGCCCGAACGTAGAAGTGGATCGTGCTCGTCGTGGCGGTTTCATTGGGATCACCCAACTCGACGGAGAGGTAGACGCTCGTCGGCCACAGCGGATCGACGGGACGCCAGTTGTCGATCACCTTATAGCGCATCGAGCCATCCAGAGGGTCGTTCGGGTCGATGATCACCGGGGGCGTGTCGAACGAGTACATGGACGTCGTTTCTTGCAGATGAAACGAGAAGCTCTTGAGGCGCCCTAGCCCGTTCTGCGAAGAAGGACTTGCCGCCTCCACGGGGTCGTCCGATCCTCCGTCGCCTGCTCCCTCGGAACTCGCTGCCGGCGAAGCCCCGTCTTCCCGGTTGTCGTCTTGCCCCTGGTCACCGTCCGGCGTCGTTGCGGGCGCGGAGGCGCCGGACTGCTCACCACCGGTTGCGTTCGTGAGCAATGTCTCATCGGGCAGCTGTTGACCGCAGTGGAGATTCAGGAAGACGATACCCAGACCGAGCACCAGCCAAATACCTTGCGCACGTTGCCTTGTCATTTCTGCTCTCCTGGTACTTGCAAGTGGCGAAATACTCGGCCGATTGTCCACTCTGTCGACCGACGAGGAAGAAAGGCTGCAGTAGACCCGGCGTCTTCCGTAACGCCCGAAGTCCGATACCCCCCGCTCTCCGCGGAAGTTCCATCACTATAAGCGAACACAAACTCCGATTCAAGTTAAGATCTGATTACTTCACGATTGCCAATCGAAAACACAGGACCCTGCATCGCGTGGCGAGACCTACATCGCAGGGCTCCTGGCACTCCGGACGTCCCGGGTGTACGCCCAAGAGGCGGACTTCAGGAATGCCAAAGGAGCCATCATGCCCTCTCGTCACGTGGACAAGGTCCGTGTCATCGAGAAGGACTGTGGGCTCTCCGGGCTGGAGATGCTTCTGGTGGACGGGGCGGCCGCGACGGCGGCCTGCGCGATCGGCAACCCCTTCTCGGAACTGGCACAGGAAGTGTGCAGCGGCGCCCACTGCGCCTCAGCCCGAGCCGAGGATCATCACAGCGTCTTCTTCACAATCGCCATGGTCTCGGCCTGACGCTTGCGAACGAGGTCCAGGGCCGAGCGGACCTTGCCCAAGGCGCCGTCGTAGTCCTTATGGATGTCCAGTGCCGCACCCGTAATCTTCTCGGCGCTTTGCTTGTCGATGTCGAACAGCCATTCGGGCACACCCAGGTCCTTCAGCATCCACGCCTTGCGGCCCGCCTCGACGAAGCGGGGATGGATCACGGGGGTGCCCGCGGCCAGGCCCATGATGATCGAGTGCATCTCCATGCTGACGACGATTCGGGCTCGCGAGAATACGACGAATGCCTGGTCGGGCAGCCAGAACTCGTCCTTGATGCGGACGTGGTCCCGCACGTCCTTCGGGAGCGGCTCGTAGATCAGCCGGCGTGCCGGTTTCGATTCGAAGCGGACCTCAGGGCAGATGAGGACGGGCAGCTTCGTCCGCCGGACCCATTCGGTGACGAGCCCTCGGAGCTTCTTGGCGTGGGCCTGCTCGCGCTTCTCGGTGATGAATCCCTGCTTGGCCGTGCGAATGGTGAGTGTGATGAAGCCCCGGTCTTCCAGCCGCTGCCTCTTCATGAACTCGTCCGCCCCCTTCTCGTCTCGGAGGTTAAACCCGAACGTGGCGTCCGGCCCGTACTCCATGATCGGTGGGCTGAAGCCGAGGCTCTTCAGGTAGGCCAGGGAGTTCGTATCCCGCGTGAAGACGAACGCCGCCTCGGAGAGCAGCGACTTGAATACGTAATTGCTCGGCCAGGCGAACCGCTCGAACGATTGGCAGTAGATGCCGTAGGGCTTGCCCGCGGCCCGTGCCATCTCCAGCGGCATCGCGAGCGGCATGGTACGGTCCCAACTGTACTTCCATCGGCCGTACGAAAGCGTCGTGCCGGAGTTGTAGAGGATCAGGTCCGCGGCCTTGAAGGCCTCCTGGAACTCCCGCGATGGCTTCTTCGATCGAAACGGCGTGGGGATGACGTTGACCTTCGGGAAACGGGTCTGGAGGTATCCGCTCGTTTGCTTGGCGTGGCTGTTGGCTACGATCGTGACGTCCGCCTCGGGGATGTGACGCCGGAATAGCGTGAGCAGACCGGGCGTGATGCCGATGTCGCCGATGTTGTTGAAGCTCCAGGAGAAGCAGACCAGCACGCGCGGGCGCCCGCCTCCTCTGGACGATCCCTGAACCGGGTTCGGCTGCGCCGCTTCCGCGCCGAGCGCCGATCCGGCGAGACCGGAAACCCCTGCCGCGCCCATGCCCATGAGCTGCGCGGAATTCCCGAGGAACTCCCTTCGCGTATGAGACGATGAGTCCATGCTGTCCTCCCTTGGATTGACATCCGGAGTTTGGTTCGACGATGGGTTGGATGCTATCGCGCGGCACAATCCCTCTCAACCCGCAAGCTCGCGACGCGGTTGTGTAGGGGATACACCTCTGCGATCGTCGTCGAATGGGCACGCAAGCAAGACGCCCGCGGGATCCGCTGGGGCGTCGCGCAGCATCGCACGAAGGGCCGATTGCATGTCCTTCGGTTCGAGGTCGACCTGGCGAACCCGAGCCGACGGTAGGTTGCCGCATCAGTATCCCCACGACGTCAGCAGCGGCATGAGGATCGACACCGCGATGAGCACGATGATGATCCATTCGAGGATCTCCATGCGGACGCACGAGGCCTGGTCGGCGATTCGTTGGAAGATGCCGTCGAGGGTCTCCAGCTTCCTCGCGATGCTCTTGTCCCACTGGGCCATATGAAAGCGCTGGGACGCGAGGCGATGGACCCGCGCGAGGTACTGATCGCCGACGAGCTTCACGGCGTTGCTCACCCCCTCGAAGAGCATCGCATTGTCGGCCTGCATCTCGGCCACCCGTCTGAGGTCTCGTGAAATCCCCCGCGGCAGAAAGAAGAGTTTCCGCTTCGTTCCCCGGAGGACCTCGTAGGCAAGGTTCATCGCCTCGTCCAGGCGGTCGTCCAGGTGCCGGATCTCCGCGAGCTGGGCGTTGACGAACTCGAGCAGTTCCACGACGTCCTCGGCCTGGTCGTCGAAGATCATGCCCGCGTTCCAGTCGATGAGCGTCAGATCGTCCGGCGTGTAGGAGATGCGGCACGCCTGGGCATCCCGGATCTCGTCTTGGGAGAGGGTATCGGGCTCCGCGCGTAGGATCTGCACGGCCATGGCGCCAAACCCGTCCGCGATCTCCTCGATCTTCAATCCGGGACTCCACCTTCGGATCTCGTAGATCGTATAGTCTTCCGGCGCGCCGAGGTCGTCCGGCCCGACGACCGCCGTGGCTAAGACGTCCAGAAGCTGCTCCACGCAATGCCGTGAGTGGTCGGCGAGCGCGCCGCAATCGTACAGATGATCGCTCAACGCCAGCAGGTCTTCGAACGGCCCTTGGAGATCCATCCGGTACCCCACGCTGACCACGCCGAACTCGAACAGCACGAGCTCCACCTGGCTGCGGGTGGTGTGCTTGCCGACCGTAACGGATTCCGCCTCCTTCCAGATGCGCAACGGCGGGGGCTCGTACTCGAAATGATCGGGAGCCCGGCGCCGATACTTCAGCGACGCGCGTTCCTTGCCGGCCACGATGCGTCGATCACATTCTTCCAGATCGATCGACCAGCCGACGTGGTAAGCAAAGAGCACGTGGCAGGTGCCCTCGTCGATGTGCAGCTTGTCCGCGGACGTGACGGCCATGGGATTCTCCGTGCAGCGATGGTCCACCTAAGGGTCGATGACATCACGGTGGCCGTGATATCGCGTAGGACAGGCGGCTCCCCGCACCGGACGCTATTGTCTCACACCGGAACCGCCGGGACCATGGCCGACGGAGGCTCTCGGCATTCTGCCCGCACGGCAGCGCCGTTGTGCATTGTCTTGCATGGCCATAGGAGCGTATCCGACCTCCATGCCGTACCGCGCTAGGCTCGCGCCCTGGTTTTTGCTTGACCACGAGCCACGGGTATGGTGTCATATCCATGGAGGTTGCGGCAACATATCAAATTGGTTTGGCGCGTCGCGCGGCAAAAGGGGGAGGAAGCACGATGATCTCCGCGCGGCGGCGTGGAGGGTTCGGGAAGATGCGTCATCGCTCTGTTGGTGTCTCTTTGGCAGTTGGATTGTCTCTCGCGGTTTCGGCGACGGCGGCGGCCGATCCGCTGAACACCCTGTTCAACACCGGCGTCGACGACGCGAGAAACGCCCTGCCGAGCCAGGCGGTGGACCCCCACTACCAACTCATCGTCAGCGCGGACGGGACGTACCTGGGACCGGCCGCGTACGCGACCGATCCGATCCCCTCGCCGCCTTGGGTCCTTAACAGCGCCACGTCACGGTGGATCACACCTCGACCGGATGACTCGGGGAACGTCGCGCCCGGGGAGTACGTCTATCAGCTTCAGTTTGATCTTCCCGGCCTGTTGCCGCAGACGGCCAGCATCTCGGGTCTGCTTGCGACGGACGACGGAGGCAGCATTCGGCTCAACGGCGTCGACAAGGGCGTGGTCTCAGGCGGATTCGGCAGCTGGACGCCCTTCACCCTGACGGGCGACTTCAAACCCGGCACGAACACCCTCGAGTTCGTCGTGAACAACGGCGGGACGGCCGCGAACCCGTCGGGCCTGCGGGTCGAGAGCATGAGCGGCTCGGCCGACGCCCCGACGATCAACCTCTCCACCGCGTTCAACCAGGGCTCTGCGACAACGATTCCGCACGGCAGCCTGGACGACAACTGGGTGGTGACCGCGGCCCCGGCCGGCGCCACGCTCGGGGCGGCCAAGAGCATTGCCAAGAACCCCGCCTGGTACGGTCATGATCCCGACGCGCGGTGGATCGCCCCGCAAAGCGCGGCCAGCGGCTCCAGCGATCAGCCGGTCGGCGTGTACACGTATCAGTACGACTTCGCCTTGTCTCGCACGGGGAAGCTGTTCGAGCTGGCGGGCAACATCGGCAGCGACAACGTCGTCCAGGCGTTCAAGATCAACGGCACGACGGTCGCGGGGAACCTCGGGAGCTTCGGCGCACCGTCCGATTTACCCACCGTGATCGATCAGACGCTCTTCGTGGAAGGGACCAATACGATCGAGGTCCTCGTCGACAACGGGGGAACCGGACCCAATCCGCACGGGTTCCAGCTCAGCGCGTGGTTGGACGAGGTCGCCGCCAGCAACGCACCGATTGCCGATGCCGACGGGCCGTACACCGTTGAATGGTATCTCGCGGAGGCCTTGGCGCTGGACGCGTCCGGATCGTACGACCTCGATACGGGCCTCGGAGACTCGATCGTCGAATACGCCTGGGACCTCGACAACAACGGGGTCTGGGACGTGACCTCGGCCAACCCGTTCCTGTCGATGAGTCAATCGCAGTACGCTCCGTACTTCGGCGGGGCGGGCTCCTACACGTTCGCGGTGAAGGTCACCGACGCGACCGGTCTGGCGGGCATCGACTACGGCCAGATCGACTTCGTGCCCGAGCCGGCGACGCTCCTATTCGCCTTGGCGGGCGTGGGACTGCTCCGATCACGGCGGCGAGGGTAGACCGGCCGCATCAGACCTCGCCGTTCTCGGCGAGCAAATCCTTCAGATCGAACCGCCAGTAGCCGCTATCGGGTGCGTTGGTCCATTGGCCGGCCTCGTTGCACGCCTCGTACGCCAGCCAAAAGGCACCGCCGGTAGCGTCGTAGACGACGCTCATCACGTTCCAGTCGTTCTCTTTTAGCTTCTCGACATTGTGGGCGACGGTCGCGGCGACCGTCAGCATCTCCTCCGGTCCGATCTTCCGCGGCGCCCCGGCCTCGATCACCTTGGTCTTACGCAGCGGATAGACGTATTCCTCGCCGCGTTCGTACGCCAACACCATGTCGTGCATGGGCCGATGGCACTGGACATACGTGCTATCGGCGACGGTCGGATCCCCGGTGTTCTCCGGCTCACCGGGACCGTTGTCGGCGGCTTGCAGGGCACGGGTCTTCTCCCCGAAGGCCGTATCCGCGCGCATGACGGCCTCGCGCAGGGGCACGCCGTAGGTCACCTTGTTGCCGGCGGCATCGGCCCAGCTCGCCGCCGCCTCCTTCGGGTCGTTCTCGTGGAAGACCTCGCAGGCGGTGTGATTCGTCTCGATCGCTGCCGCGCGGGGCCGATAGGCGTCGGTGCCGAATCGCTCCGGATCCCCATCGGCGATCAGGTAGTTGTAGCCCAACGTATGCTTGGCGCCCGTGACAATCCCGACCGCCTCCTCAAGCGTCTTCGCCTCGTGGAGCACGCGGCGCGCCGTCAGCGTCCACGGCATACCGTCGAGCTCTTCGCTCGCGCTGAACGCCCCGACCTCCGACAGCGTGATCCCATGCTCGTTCATGCCCGCCAGCGCGCCGATCACGCCCGCGTAGCCCATCGTCACGAACGTGTTGCCGCCATCGGGATGGTAGACGGTCACGAGCCGCTCCTCGTGCATGCCCGTCTGTGATTTCCAATCGAGGTTGCGATGGGCGAAGAGCTTGCCGTCCTGCGTTCGCGAGCCCCACACCGCGAGCATCGTGCAGGATGGCGGCGTCTGATTCCGAGCGAGCGCGGCGAGCAGGGGTGCCGCCTCGGGGCCGAGCAGCTCCGCGAGCCGCTCCTCTACCTTGTACATGTCCATGTTCGTCGCGGCGGTGATGAGCGCGACCTCCGATGCCTCCAGCGAGACCCCCGCCGCGGCCGCACCCTCGGCGATTGCGTGCATCTCGGCGAGGTATACGTCGGGCACGTACGGCAAGAGCCGCTCCCACGCCTTGGCGAGCACCAGGCGGGCGAATTCCGCAGGTACGTCCGGCCCGAACAGGGACAGCGTGCGGCCGAGGATCCGCCGAATGCCTTCACCGAGGAGCTCGCCGTATTGCCGGCCCATCTCTTCCGGCGAGCCATAGACGTGCACGATATCGAGGTGCCCGAGCGACGAGGCATAGCGCTCGAGCCGCGCGGGGCCCGAGCGCCCCACGACTTCCTTGCTCTCCGGGGTGACGACGGTGACGGACATCAAACGCTCCTCTCTTGCGAGCAGAATCACTACGCGCCTTCACGCCCCTCTCGGCATTATGCCGGAAACGCGTTGCGTGCTCCGCGATGCCCGAGCCGCGGCATTCATGCCGCGCGGTGCTTCCGCGCCGGACAAACCCGGCGGCTCGGGAAGACGGTCACTCTGGACCTTACCCGCACCTGACGGCATTATACGCCCATGGCAAAATCCCATCCGAAGGAATTCTCTGTGCTGGAGGGCCTGGCTTTCTGCCTGGCGATGATCGGCGTGCAGCTCTCCAGCGAGCTCTTCGCCCAGTGGGGCACATACTTCTACTCGCCGTCGGAGGGCCGTGGTCGAACGATCTACGTATCGATCGGGCTCGTCGGTGTCATCTTCGCCGTGGGAAGGCTGTTCGATTTCGTCACCGATCCGCTCATCGGCATCTGGTCGGACCGGGCCCACCCCGGTCGGCGCCGGCTGCTCCCGATCCGCGGCCGACGCAGGCCCTTCATCTTCTGGGGTTCGATCCTCATGACGACGACGGGCATCCTCTTCTGGTATCCGCCCGTCGAGGGCGAGTCGTGGGGGAACTTCGCCTACGGAACGGGGCTCATGTCGCTGCATTGGGTGTTCTATACGCTTGCCCACGTCCCGCTGCTCGCGCTCGCGCCGGAGATCGCCCGGAGCAAGCAGGCCCGCGTAAAGCTCGGCACGTGGATCGCGGCCGGCATGACGATCGGTCTGGCGATGGCCGTCGTGCTCCCGGGCGTGCTGATTACCTGGCTCGATCCCGCGCGACAGGCCGCGACGCCACCGAACGGCCAGCCGAACTTCTCCGCCGTCGGGTATCAGCGCGTCGCCATCCTCTTCTCGTTCGCGTCGCTGCTGCTCTTTCAGTTCCTCGTCTGGACGGTCCGGGAGCGAGAAACGGAAGCCCAGCCGGCGACGCAGACCACGCCCTTCGGCGATCTGCTCGAGGGTTTCGGCAATCGCGTCTTCCGACTGTACTTCGCCATCTTCGCATTCTTCTACATCGGCTACTGGGCGGTGCAGCGGGCGCTTCCCTACTGGGCGGAGCTGGGGCTGGGCGGGAACGAGGCGACCGTGACGCTGCTTGCCTTGCCGTTCATGGTGACATGTCTGGGCGCGGCGCTCCTCGCGCCGCTGATCACGCGATACGTCAACCTCAAGTGGCTCGTCGTCGGCAGCTTGGGGATCATCTCGTTCGGCCTGCCGATGATGTACGTCATCGGGAAGATGGACGCGAGCGTCGGTGTGAAGACCGCGCTCGGCATGGTCTTGTTCGCGGCGGCCGGCATCGGACAAGGATTCGTCTACGTCCTGATGACGCCCCTGCTCGGCGAGATCATCGACATGGACGAGGCCCGGTACGGCCGGCGGCGCGAGGCGCTCTACAACGGCCTGCACGGTGTGATGGTCAAGATGTCGCTCGTGCTGTCGATTCTCGTCGCGACGTACACCATGCGCGTCTTCGGAAACAGCATTCGCGACCCGGACGGCGTGTACCTCATCGGCCCGATCGGGGGCCTGCTGGGCCTGGTCGGCTTCCTGCTCGCGCTGGGCTATCCCGTGCTGACGCCCGTCAAGGAGGCACAGGATCAGCAGGCCGCGGAGACGGGCGTCCACGGCCGGGACGGCGGTCCCATGTAGCACGGGCGTTCCGGCTTCGCCTCCGGCTACTTGTCGTGGCGAAGCGTAGCGAAGCTGGACGCCGTGTCGAGCTCGCCCGTGGATATTCACGGGCAAGATGCCCGTGCTACGGGGACTCACGGGCAAGATGCCCGTGCTACGGGGGCTCATGGGCGAGATGCCCATGCTACGGAAGCACCCTCAGGACGGCTGCACGTAGTCCCTACCCTCGGTTCGCTTCGACTCGTACTTCTTGCTCGTCGCGAAGACCTTCACCTCGTGCGGCAGCATCCGCGTGACGATTGCCCCGCCGCGAACCACGCACGTCTCGTCGCCGTAGAGCAGCTCGAGCGACTTGCCCTCCCAGGCCTTCAGGCCGACGACCTCCGTGCCCATGTGCGGGGTTTCGTCTTCGTTGACGAGGATCACGAGCAGCTCGTCACCGGCCGCGCGAGCCGTCCCGCAAACGCCGAGCTGGTTCGGATCCTCTCGCATCTCGATGAGGTTCACGCCCGACCCTTCGACTTCCGGCCCGACGAGGAGCGTCTGCAGCATCGACAGCTCATGCGTCAGGGCGTAGATCGACCGGCGAAACGCCTCGGACTTCAGGTAATGCGAGCCCCAGTAGAGGATGCCCCGCGCGCCGTGGGCGATCACGTCGTAGGCCATGAAGCGCGACTCGGCGAAGCTCGGGTAGACGGTCTTGCGGTGGCCGTAGTAGTCGCCCAGCTCGCCCCACCCGAAGGCTTGCAGCACCATGTACACCGGCTTGCCCCGGCCGGCCTGCTTCCAACGCTCCGTGCCCACGCCGACCCGCACGACGTTGCGGTTCCGCTCGCTGATCGGATAGATGTCGCAGCCCGTGATGTCGATCCAGCCGAGGTACTGCCGGACGAACTTCACGTCGCTCCGCTGCGCCTCGTTGATCCAGAACGGGCGGTTTCGCTTGTCGAGCTTCCGCACCAGCGCGATCCCTTCGCGCATCTTGGGCATGAGCTCGGCCGCGCGCTTGCGAGAATACGCCAGGGCGTTGGATGTCTGTTTCCACCATTCGCCGGATTGCTTGTGGACCTTGGCCTTGCGATACAGCCCGCTGTAGGCGGTGAAGTTCCACACGACCTCGTCGGGACCCTCCCACACGGCCAGGGCGGGATGATCGCACACGGACTGGATGTGCTTGCGGAGCTTGTCCGTCGCGCCGGAGTGCACGCCGAGCGGGATCACACCCATCATGCCGACCGACGCTACACGATCGAGATCGGCGCGGCTGCGGCATCGAACCAGATTCACGCCGGCATCGGCCATCGCCTTGAGCTTGGTGTCGTCCTTGGGCAGCTCGTAGAAGCCGATCGGGAATAGCGTGCGACCGTCCTTGTGGAGATACCCGTCGTGTTCGGCGCGGGCGGGCGATGCAGCGAGGGTGAGTAGGGACATGAAAACGGGCAGAGAGACTCCGGCCGCTCGTTTCTGGACGTTGGTTTGCATTGATTCTCTCATCATTCGCTCCTCCCATAACGCACTTTTGCCCGGTCACCACGAACGTATCACCCGCCACAACCCTTTCCGAGCCGGGCCGTCTCGGCCCGGTCCGTCGGCCTACACAATGCTGTCGTGCCACTGCTCTATGGAGCAGTGGCAATCGACAACCCACGGTCGAGCACTGCCCACCTCATCTGCGCCACCGGATGGCCCACGGCTTCCCTTGTCCTGTCTTCGACCCTGAGGCTCAGACTCGAAGGGAGGCTCAGGCCCGAAGGGAACCCCGTGGAGGGAGCCGTGGGGGACGCGAATTCCCTCGCGCCGATTCGTGACCCCACCGCTGAAGCGATGGGGCACCCAACCTCGGTAAGCCGAAGTCGTATTCCAGCAGCCGGCCTGGGGACCCCGCTTCGCGATGCTTCGCCGTGGCAGCCAGGCCGGCTCTGAAAGGAAATCATTTCTGCCCCGGCAGCGTCAGCCGCCAGACGTCGTTTTGCACGGGCCAGGCATTGCCGGCCACGAGCCACAGGCTGCCGTCGTAGACGTAGGCCGTCACCTCGTGCCGGGGTGAGAACTCCAGCGTCGACTCGAATCGCTGCCAGTCCTTGCCGTCGGCAGAAGACCACACGCCGCCGAGATTCTCGCTGTTGACGTTGTCGTGTCCGCCGATGATCCAGATCCGCCCGCGGTAGACCTTGGCGATGTGCCACTGCCGCGGGACCCACGGCGCGTGCTCCAGCACCTTCATCCAACTGCGTCCGTCCGCGGAACACCACACGTCGTTGTGCGTGGTCATGTCCTTATAGCCCTTCTCCGGCGGTGTGTTCGCGCCGGGGGTTCGACCGCCCAAGAGCCAGAGCTTCTCGTCGAAGGCCACCACTGCCGAGGCCGCGCGCTTTCCGTACGCGGCCGCCTCCGTCACGCAGGTCCAATGCACGCCGTCTGTGGTATTCCACACGTCCTGGCCACTGCCGAGTTGCCAGATCTTGTCGCGAAAGACCAGCGTCTCGCCGTAGCCTCGTGTCCCGAAGGGCGTCTTCTCGGCGATCTTGATCCACGTCGCTCCGTCGTCCGAGCGCCACACGCTTCCCTTGATCGCCCAGAGCTTGCCGGCGTAGACGACGAACTCGGCGTAGCCGTCGTAGGGCGTGTCTTCGAGCACACGAAGCCAGTGCTTGCCGTCGCGGGAGCACCACAGGTCCCGCGTCAGCACGTTTCCGTGGTAGTAGCCGTTACTCAGCCACATCTTTCCGTGGAAGACCGCGTCCTCGGCCGTGTCACGGGGGCTGAATGCCGCCTGCGGCGTGACACGCGTCCAGCCTGATGCTGCCTGCGGCCCGGTGCAGGGGCGGGCGTCCTGAGCCACAACGCACTTCCCAGCGCTGCTTGCGCACAGAAACACGGCGTGAATCCACATCGATGCCGATCGAGATCCGCATGCGAAGCGCACCAAGCCGAAGATCCTCCGGACGCGAAATCGATTGGAATCAGGCCGGATGCGCACCGGCGACTCCGCTCAACCGCCGATCAAACGGGCCTGTGCGTGAGCTGTCAAGCGCGATTCCATTTCCGCGTGCAGACGAGTGAGATCCGCGCGATAATCCCGGTTATGCTCATGGAAAGGAGCGAGCGCATTTCTACAGCGAGATCGATCCCCAGGAGAATCGGATGCCCGCAAAAGCAAGAACGCAAGTATGTAGGCGTCGCATCGTGACTGGAACCGTCCTCCGCACGAACCCTTCGCGGTCGCTCGGGCCGATGATCGCAATCGCCGTAACGATGTGGCTTGCGG
>CAZKCX010000098.1:0-13675 GCA_964550865.1 uncultured Planctomycetales bacterium | reverse complement strand
CGTCGAGCGAGCTGGAGCTCTCGGGTCTCATCAGCGATGTGGATGACCGATGGGGGGCGATTCATCTCGTCGCCCTCGGCTCGGAAGAGGCGCGGACGCGGGAGCGTGTCCAGGTGGACGCAGAGCAGAGGGTCAGTCGAATCGAACGCTACTACGGAGGGGTAACTTGGCTACGGACGTCAGGGGTGTCGGCCTCGCTGGTTCGGGTGGCCGCGGCCATGGATGTGGGCGGCAGGGCGTTCGACTCTCTGGCGGAACTCCGCCGACAACTTGGGGCCCTCGGTGTGCCGAGCACGGATCGAGCGTTGCGGTCCGGCTCGATGGACCTGACGCGGCCGTGCGGGATGCTCCGTTTCATGGAGCAGGTCGTCTTGCAGAGTTGCGCCGATCGCCAGGGGGTGGATCAGGCCGCGCCGGCGCATGCCCACATCGTGGGTCGCGACGTGCACATCGATCCCAGTGTGCGACTCCGCGGGCCCGTGGTGGTGCAAGACCACGCGACGATCGAGCCGGACGTGGTCATCATCGGTCCGACCGCCATCGGCGAGGGGGCCACGATCGAACGAAATTGCGTCGTCGCTCAGAGCCTCGTCGTTCCGGGGGTGGTGGTCCCCCGAGAGACGACGGTGCGCCATCGGGTTCTCGCAACGCCTGAACCCGGCGCGGGCGCCGACGATGCTGCGTTCGGCTCGGACGAGAGCTGCCAATCCTGCTCCCGGCTTGGACGGGGGACAACGTGTTCGATGCCGTCGATTCAATCGGTGGCGCCGGGGCGTGGCCTGTATCTGAGCGTCAAGCGTTGCCTCGAGACCGTCTTCGCGGTCGTGGGCCTGGTCGCCCTGAGCCCGTTGCTGGCTGCGGTGGCGGCGCTCATCAAGCTGACGTCGGACGGTCCGGTCTTCTATGGCGATGAACGGGAAGGGAAAGGGGGGCGCGTCTTTCGCTGCTGGAAGTTCCGCACGATGGTCAAGGACGCACAGGCCAAGCAGCGGGAACTCTACGCCGACAATGCGGTGGACGGGCCGCAATTCAAGCTGTCGAACGATCCGAGGGTGACGTGGCTCGGATCGTGGCTTCGGGCGACCAATATCGACGAGCTACCCCAGTTGTACAACGTCGCCAAGGGCGAAATGAGCCTGATTGGGCCACGGCCGTCGCCCTTCCGGGAGAACCAGATCTGCGTCCCCTGGAGACACAGTCGTCTCAGCGTTCGGCCGGGGATCACGGGCCTGTGGCAGATCTGTCGCCACGAACGTTCGAGTGGAGACTTCCACCAGTGGATCTACTACGACATGCTGTACGTCCGACACGTCTGCTTGTGGCTGGACCTGAAGGTTCTGCTTGCTACGCTGGTGACGTTGGGGGGCAGGTTTCCGGTGCCCGTCTCGTGGATGATCTCGAGACGCAAACGCGAGCGCGCATACGAAGAGGCTGCGATGTCCACCTGGTCTCCGACCTTGGACGATCCCGACGGTGACGGACGTGAGACGTCCGGAGCCGAGCAGGGTCCCGCCGTCACGACACCCGTGGTGCGACCGGGAGATCACCTCGATCGGCAGACGCTGGCGTCGGAGGTGCGTAAGCTGCGCGAGCTTTCGCTGCGGGTCCTGCCGCGAATGTACCTGCGCGATCGAAAGGCTTTCGTCCACCACGTTCGACGAAAGGACAAGCGCGATGTTCGCGTCGGGGTCAGCGATCGATACACCGCGATCGCACTGCTGGGCCTGAGCACACAAGCCGAGGAGGCTGCCCGTGAGGTCCTCGGTGGCCACGGACCGGAAGAGGTCTGTACGGCCCTGATCGAGCGAGGAAGGCACACGGAGGACATCGGCGCGCTCGCCCTGACGCTCTGGGCGGCCAGGCGAATGGGGCATCCGCGGGCATCGGTGGCGCTGGATCGCCTTCGGCAGTTGGACCCGGTCGAGGGACCGCATCCGACCGTCGAGGTGGCGTGGGCGCTGACGGCCTTAACGATCGAGGACGACGAGCTGGCAACCACGGACTTGGCCGACGCGGTGGCCGCTCGGTTGATGGTCTCTCATGTGCCGGAATCCCGCCTGTTTCCGCATTGGCCCGAGGGAACAAGGGCGCCGCTGCTTCGCTCGCACGTGACGTGCTTCGCAGACCAGGTCTACCCGTTGCAGGCGCTGGCGCACTATCACCGGCGTACGGGGGACGAGCAGGCGTTGGCCCTGGCGAATCACTGCGCGGCGGAGATCTGCCACCGCATGGGAGAGGCGGGTCAATGGTGGTGGCATTACGACGCGCGCAACGGCGAGGTGCTCGAGCGGTACCCCGTCTATGCGATCCATCAGGATGCGATGGCCCCGATGGCGCTCTTCGACCTGAAAGACGCGTGCAACGTCGACTACGGTCGGGAGATCGCGCTGGGGCTTTCATGGCTGCTCCACGCCCCCGAGATCGACGGGAGCCTGATCGATTCGGAGGCGGACCTGATCTGGCGGAAGGTGGGACGCCGCGAGCCGGGCAAGGTCGTGCGGGCAACGCAGGCCATGCTGAGCAAAGTACACGAGTCGTTCCGCCTGCCGGCCGTGAATGCGATCGCGCCCCCGCGCCGCATCGACGATGAGTCCCGCCCCTATCACTATGGCTGGTTGCTGTATGCATGGACGGACGAGCGCGTGGAGGCCTTCGCCCAGCTCCAGGCGAGCTCGGTGCCCATCATCGAATGAGTTGAGGCGTGGAAGGAAGCAGCGTGGCGGGGCGCGTGCTGGACGCGTAGAATGGGAGATGGAGCTGGGCCCGAGAGGCGGAGAGTGTTCCGTGCCCGCGGGCGAGCTTTCCCGAAAGGGTTGACCCGCCTCAAGGATCCCATCACCCGAACGTCGGACGACCGAGAGCCTCTGTGCATGGTCCGAGTTGCCTACATCCTCTCCGCAAGTCACTCCGGCTCGACGCTCCTGACCATGCTGTTGGGCGCGCACCCGGACGTATGCACCATCGGTGAGCTGAAGGCCACCAACCTGGAGGATCCGGGGCGTTATCGCTGCTCTTGCGGCTCGTTGATTCGGGAATGCCCGTTCTGGAGCAAGGTGCGCGACGGAATGGCCGCTCGGGGCTACGACTTCGACCTCGCGCAGGCCGGAACGCATTTCGGCAATCCCCCGAGCGCCTATGCCCGTCGTTTGCACCGTCCATTGCATCGGCGTGCGGGCCTGGAATGGGCGCGCGACGCGGCCCTCGCCCTGAGCCCGGCATGGCGAGGCTACCGGCGCGAGACGCAACGCCGCAATCTCGCCCTGATGGAGACGGTGCTCGAGTTGACCGAAGCCGAGGTGATCGTCGATTCCTCGAAGATCGGGCTACGGCTCAAGTACCTCTTGCAGAATCCGGAGTTGGATGTGTATGTGATTCGGCTGATCCGAGACGGCCGGGGCGTCGCGCTGACCTACGTTTCACCGGCGGAGTTCGCGGACGCCTCCGATCCGTCGCTTCGCGGAGGGGGAATGGGCGGCGACCGCCGTTCCGAGCGGCTTACCATGTCGCAAGCGGCAAGGGAATGGCGACGAAGCAACGAGGAGGGCGCTCATGCCCTCGCCCGGGTAGCACCGTCCCGGCAGACACGCGTTCACTACGAGACGCTGTGCGGGGAACCGGAAGCGACGCTCCGGACGTTGTTCGAGTTTCTCGGTGTCGACCCCGATCGCATGGTGACCGACTTCCGCGCCGCGCCCCAGCACGTCATCGGCAACGGGATGCGCCTGGATACCACCTCCGAGATCCGTCTGGATGATCGATGGCGATCGGTCCTCAGCGAGGAGGATCTCCGAACGTTCGAAGCCGTCGCGGGGGATCTCAACCGACGCCTGGGGTATACCTAGGCGATCATGAACACAAGCTGTCACAGGAGCCGGACGTTGAAGCTGGTGGTGGCAACCTCATTTCCTGCCGACCCGAACAGGCCCCACGGCGGCGTTGAGGCCGTGAGTGTGCACCTGGTCCGCGCGCTCGCACGACGAGACGGCCTGGACGTCCACGTGGTCACGACGGATCGGTCCGTACAGGAACGTTCGGTCCGGCTGTGGGAGGCTGCCACGATCCATCGATTGCCGTGGGCCGGCGGCACGGTGTTGACGCACGCAACGCGGGCGGGGCGGCGAGACGTTGCCGCCTACGTGGACGCGCTGGAGCCCGACCTCGTTCACGCCCACGATTTCTATGGCATGATGGTTACGAAGATGGCGGTCCCCCGGGTATTCACGGTGCACGGGTTCATCCATGCGGATACACGCGTCAGCGGACAACGCTTCGCCCGCATCCGGTCCCGGATATGGCGACATTTCGAGACCTCCGCGTGGGCCGATCAGCCCCACATCATCTCCATATCGCCCTACGTCCGTGAGCGGCTGCGCGGCGTGGCTCGCGGGGTGATCCATGACATCGATAACCCCATCGGCCGGGAATTCTTCGAGGTGGATCGGCGCGAGGAGCCGGGAACGGTCTTCAGCGCGGCGCTGCTGTGCCCGCGCAAGAACACGGTCGGGTTGGTGGAAGCCTTCGGACGGCTGAGGCAACAGGGGGTGGTGGGTCGTCTCCGGCTGGCGGGCTCACCAGTGAGCGAGACGTACCACGAGAAGATTCGACGCTGCATCGCGCGATACGGGCTCGAGGACTGCGTGTCGTTGCTCGGGCCCGTCAGTAGCGATGAGGTCCGCTCCGAGCTCGCGCGGGCGAGTGCCTTCGCGCTCGTCAGCCTGGAGGAGAACGCGCCGATGGGGATCGCCGAGGCCATGGCCGTCGGCGTGCCCGTCGTGGCCTCCAACCGGTGTGGCATGCCCTATATGGTGCGTGACGGCGAGACCGGATTCCTCGTGCGTCCGGAGTGTCCCGGCGAGATTGCGGATCGGCTGGCGAACATCTTGCGGGACTCGTCGCTGCGTCGGCGGATGAGCGAGCGGGCGCGGGAGATCGCCCGAGATCGCTTCCACCCGGATCGGGTGGCCGCCCGAACACATGAGGTCTATCGAAGGGCGGTGGAGGCGGGGAGGCAAGGCACCTGATGACGGGCGCGGCCGTGGAAATCCGTCGATTGCCGTACCCCTATGAGGCGATGCTCGCGATCTGTAGCGACCTCGACGAGACGTCGGACCGCGAGCTGTACTACGAGATCATGCGCTTCCTGAACACGACCGAGACGACATCGATGGGACCCGGGGTGGGTCTGGAGGTCGGCAACAGCATCTACTTCGACATGCCGGCGCATGAATTCGCCTATTGGACGACGGACGATACCGGCCGTGCGATGATTCGGCTGCTGATCGAGAGCGGACACATCGACTGCCTGCATTCCTACGGTGATCTGGCGACGTCGCGCGACCATGCGGCCAGGGCGCTGGACGAACTCACGAAGTATGATTGCAAGCTGAACGTCTGGGTCGACCATGGAACGGCGCGGACCAACTTCGGCGCCGACATCATGCAGGGGCGAGGCGATATCCCCGGTGATGAGGCCTATCACGCCGACCTGACGCTGGACTTCGGCATCCGATTCGTCTGGCGAGGACGGGTCACCAGCGTGCTCGGACAAGAGGCATCACCGCGGCTCCGCGGGATCTGGAGGGCCCGCCACCCGCTGGCGTCCGCGAAGACCGTGATGCGAGAGGCCGCCAAGCAAGCACTGGCGAGACGCGGCAACGCGAAATACGCGATGCACGCGCCGAACCGCGTCCTCTGTGATGCAACGCTGCGCGACGGCCGACCCGTGTACGAGTTCCTGCGGTGCAATCCGCACTGGGCAGGCGTGAGCTGCTGTGAGACCGGACGGGATATCGGCCAAGTCCTGACCGATAGGAGACTGGAGACGCTCATCGCTCGCCAGGGGGTCTGCGTGTTGTACACCCACCTGGGGAAGGTCGATGACCCGCGGATCCCGTTCGACCACTCGGCGGTTGCGGCGTTCCGGCGTTTGGCCGCGGCGCAAAGGGATGGTCGCATCCTGGTCTCGACCACGCGACGGGTGTTGGGATACCTGCGGGCGCTGCGAGAGGTGTCCCTGGAGGTCCGACACGGCGAGGACGGGGTCGAGGTCTTTTTGGAGCAGAACAAGGAAGCTGCGAGAACATACGGCGGGCTTCCCTATGCTGACCTCGCCGGTCTGACGATATACACCGAGGACGCCGACCGAACTCGAGTCCGCTGGAAGGGGCGCGAGGTGCCCGACATCCAGCGGAATCCCGCGGATGGGACCGGGAGAACGAGCGTAAGCATTCGACGTCGGAACCTGGAATTCCCGAGGCTATGAACCGAGAACCCGCCACGACGACCATCCTGACCGGCCGGGCAGCAGGGGAAGAGGCGGATTCCCCGCGCGTCGGCAGGGACCGGAGAACGGAGGCCAACCGGTCCGGCCGCCTCGGATTCCGACGGTGGATGACGCGCCGCTTGCTCAGGGCGTTTGTGCTGAGCCACAAACTCGTGACCGATCTCGTCACTCCAATCGGTCGGTTGCTGCGGCGGCGGTCCTCGAACGGTCCGAAGAGGATCCTCTTGACGGGGACGTTCTACTCCGAGAATTGGATCGAGTCGCTCGTGGCCCCGATGGCCGCATCCAGAGAGGCGGCCGACATCTGCATCGTGACGACCTATGGGGTGCCCCCGATGGAGAAGGTCTCGGCCGTGTTCCCGCCAGACTGGCTCTGCCGGGTCGTGGGCAAGGTGCCGGCTCGCTTGATCGTCTTCTGCCTCCTGGCGATTCGACGCCGCCCGGACGTGCTAGGAGGATTCCACCTCCTCATCAACGGCCTGGTTGCCCTCACGGTTGCACGGCTCGTCGGGGCGCGGTCCTTGTACTTCTCCGTCGGCGGGCCGATGGAGGTCTTGGACGGCGGCATCTGGGGTGAGAATAGGCTCTTCGCGCTCTTGGGAGCGCCGGACGCGGTCCTGGAGAGACGGTTGCTCCAGGCGATCGGCCGATTCGACCAGGTGATCACGATGGGAAGCCGCGCCGCGGAGTACTTCCGCGAGCACGGGGCGGATACGGCGATCGATCCCGTACCGGGGGGCATCGACGCGTCCCGTTTCGAAGCCGACGGGCGCTCGCCCGATGTCGACATCGTCGTGCTCGGGCGGCTCGTGGAGGTCAAGCGGGTGGATGTCTTCCTCCAGGCCGTCCATCTGGCGAGCCGAACGCTGCCTTCCATACGGGCGGTGGTGGTGGGCGACGGCGATTGCCGGGATGACCTCCAGAGAATGGTGGAGGAGTTGGGAATCGAATCCAACGTACAGCTGGTGGGCAGACAGCCGTGCGTAATCTCGTGGTTGCGGCGCGCCCGGCTGTTCGCCCTGTGCTCCGATTCCGAAGGGCTCGCGCTCGCGCTGATCGAGGCCATGATGTGTGGGCTCCCCGCGGTCGTCTCCAATGTCGGGGAGCTGACGGACCTCGTGCACGACGGCATCAACGGGTACGTGGTGTCGCGACGCGACCCGGCCGGGTTCGCGGAGAGGTTCGTGGAATTGCTGTCCGACGATCAGAAGCTGGCGGACTTCACCGCGGCAGCCCGTCAGGCGGCGATGGAGTTCGAGCTGTCGGCCATCGCACGGCGCTGGGATGCCGTATTGGCGCGCTGACGTCTCCGGGCTGCGGCCGACGGCAAGGCGCCGGGCAAGAGGAGCAAGGCAACGGGATGGCCCTGGACCGAGAGGACAGGATGACGCGGGTGCAGGACGACTGTCGCGTGGCGGTGGTGCGCGGTTCGTCCACGTACCCCGCGACCGTCCCGTACTCGCCGACGACGCGGTATCCGGAGTATCCCTTTGCCGGCGATGAGCAGGAAGGTGAAGGCCACGCGCAGCCCCCGAACGACGTGTACGAGGGAACGCGGGAGGCGTTTCGGCTGCTGGGCCTGGACGATGAGCGGTTCGGGACTTCGCAATGGAACCCGCTGGCCGAATGGATTCGGCCGGGCGACACGGTGGTGCTCAAGCCGAACTTCATTCGCGATTTTCGAGAGACCCGAGAAGGCCACGACGACTGCCTGATCACCCACGGTGCCGTGATTCGGGCCGTGCTCGACTACGTGCTCATCGCCCTGGGGGGATCCGGCCGCGTCGTGATCGCTGACGCGCCCCAGAACGACGCCGACTTCGAAGACATTCGCCGGATCGCCTGTTTGGACGAGATCGCCGCCTTCTATCGGCGCCGCGCCTCGCCGGTGCCGGAGGTGATCGACCTGCGGCCGGAAGCGGCCGAGAAGGTCGACGGCGTGATCGTCGGACATCGGGTCTTGCCCGGCGATCCGGCGGGGTATACGCGAGTCGACCTGGGCGGGCGTTCGGCCTTCCGTGAGGTGGAGCATCTGGCGCACCTCTTGTATGGGGCGGAATACGACACGGCCGAGCTGCGCCGACATCATGCAAATGGCGCCCACGAGTACCTCATCGCGAGGACCGTGCTCGAGGCGGATTGCGTCATCAATCTTCCAAAGCTCAAGACGCACAAGAAGACCGGTCTGACTGTCTGTTTGAAGAACCTGGTGGGCATCAACGGAAACAAGAACTGGCTCCCCCACCATCGGGAGGGTACGCCCTCGGAAGGAGGCGACCAATTCGCCGAGGACGGCCTGCGAAAGCGCGTGGAACGGCGGAGCGTCGAGCGGTTCAAGCGCTTCTTCCCTCTGCTGGGGCCGATCCGTCCGCTGGTCGCGGGGCGCATCAAGGCTGTAGGGAAGCGCGTGTTCGGCGACACGAATACGAACACGATCCGCTCCGGAAACTGGTACGGCAACGATACGACGTGGCGCATGGTCCTGGATTTGAATCGCATCCTCTTCTTCGCGGATGCCGAGGGCCGCGTGCATGATCGGCCGGTGCGACGCCTCTTAAACGTTGTGGACGGTGTCGTCGGCGGGGAGGGAAACGGTCCGTTGGACCCCGTGCCGAAGCCGGTCGGCGTGATCGTGGCCGGGCACAATCCCGTCGCCGTCGATCTGGTGTGCGCGCGATGGATGGGGTTCGATTGGCGAAGGGTGCCGTTGCTGCGTCGAGGGGTGGAATCCCACGCGCTGCCTCTCATCCGGTGCGACGTGGGCGATGTGGTCTGTATCTCAAGCGATCCGGCGACTTCATGCGCGCTGCCCGACCTAAACCCCCTGTCGGAGGCCTTTCGGCCACACTTCGGGTGGGAGGGGCATATCGAGATCGAGCCGACGCATGCTGGCGTCCGGCCGGGGGAGGCCTCATGAGAGCGCTGTGGTACGGCAAGAGCCTTTGGCCGAAGCTGCCGCCTCCCGTGCGATCGGCGCTGGGCGGTGTGCTGTCCGCCGTTCCGCCGCGCGTGCTCCTTGGCAAGCGCTTCCGGAAGAACTTGGAGTTCGTCAAGGCGGCGCAAGGATGGCCGTGGGAGCGGACGATCGCCTACCAGCGAGACCAGCTACGATCGATCTGCGCGATCGCGGCGAGAACTCCGTTCTATCGAGAGGTCTTTCGGCGGGCGGGGATGGAGCCGGGCGACCTGCGGAAGCCGGAGGATGTCGCCGGATTGCCGCTGATCGATAGGGATACCGTCCGTGAGCACGCCAGGGAGATGTGCGCGGTGGATCCGTCCTCGGCGATGGTCGAACGGGTCTCGACCGGCGGCACGAGCGGGGTGCCGTTGAGCTTCCTCATCGGCGTGGACCGTTCGCTGATTGAGTACGCCTACTTGGTCTCCGGATGGGAGCGCGCGGGCTATCGCTTGGGGATGCCGATGGCGGTCCTTCGAGGGCGGACCGTTGCGAAGGGCGCGAACGGGCTCCGCCACGAATACGATCCGCTCTTTCGCCATCACTACTACAGCAGCTTCCACATGACCGATGAGGACATGCGCGGCTACCTGGCTCACATGTGGCGGCTCGGCCCGTTCTTCCTCCACGTCTATCCGTCCTCGGTGGCGGCCTTGGCGCGGTTCGTGCAACGATCCGGTGAGCAACCGCCGGAAAACCTCCGCGGAATCCTGGCCGAGTCGGAGATCGTCTATCCCGGCCAGCGGACGTTCGTGCGCGAGGTCTTCGGCTCTCCCTATTTCTCTTCCTACGGACATACGGAGAAGCTGGTGGCCGCCGCGGGCTGCGAGCATAGCACGAACTACCACGTCTGGGGGACGTATGGGTACCTGGAGCTGCTGGACGAGAACGACAAGCCCGTCCGGTCTCCCGGACAGCGAGGCGAGATCGTCGGGACGGGCTTCATCAACCGCGTCATGCCGTTTCTACGTTATCGGACGGGGGATTTCGCCACCTACGTGGCAGATCGATGCGAGGCATGCGGACGAGAGCAAATGCTCTTGGCGGATATCCGCGGACACCGAACGCAGGAGATGCTGTTGACCCACGAGGGGACGGAGATCCCTTGGACGGCCCTCAACATGCACGACGACACCTTCGCGCATGTGCGTCGGTTCCGGTTCTTGCAGGAGACACGGGGAAAGGCCACCTTGCAGGTGGTTCCCGCGACGGAATTCTGCGACGACGATGCGCGTCTGATCCTGAAGAGGTTGGAACGCAAGATCGAAGGGCAATTGGACATCACGCTGGAGCGGGTGGATTCAATTCCTCTTTCGCCCCAAGGAAAGGCGGTCTATGTGGAGCAGCGCATCGACGAATCCCAGCTCCCCAACCTCGATGGCCGTCGAGGCTTTGGTGATTGACAGGGTATGCCCGCGGGCTACCCTCACAGCATTGCGTCGTGCCGGTCCCCAAAGCTCGGTCGGGGTGGAAGGGCGGAAGCGCACGGAGGCTCCGCGGGAGACGCCATCACACGAGGAACCACCATGACGGTCGATACCAAGAAACGACCTTCCAGGATGGCCACGGGCGTGGCGGTCGTGCTGCTGCTCGTCTTCGGTGCGGGCTATCGCCTCCTGGCCACACACCTTGCGCGATCCACGGAGAGTGCCCCCCTTGCCGAAGGCACGTTGGGCAGGCTCCCCATGGTCCTGGGCGATTGGCAGGGCAAGGATCTTTCTTTGGACGCGGCCATCATCGAGGCCAGCGATGCCGATGAGGTGCTCTACCGCACGTACGCGCGCGGGGGCGGCATTGATATCGCCGAGCTGTACATCGCCTACGGCGTGCGCGGCCGCGATCTGATGCCTCATCGTCCCGAGGTCTGCTATCCCGGAAACGGATGGGTTCTTCGCGATCGGGAAGACGTGACGCTGCCCTTGGAAACGGACGGCGAGTTGGAGTGTCAGATCTACCGTTTCGCCCAGAGTGGTCTGGATGCGCGGGTGATGACCGTACTGAACTACTACGTGGTCGACGGGGAGTACTGCCCGGATGTCTCGCTCCTGCGCTCAAAGGTCTGGCGGGGCTCCGGCGGAGTGAACTACATGGCACAGGTCCAGATCACCTCGGCCGAAGGCCCGGTAGGGGGGCGAGAGCGGGCGCGGAGTTGTGTCTCTGATCTAGCCAGGGCCTCCGCAAAGGCCATTCGATCCCTCTTTCCCGGCGAGGACTCGACGGTGTCGACCGATCCAAAGGGACCATCGACCACGCGGGGGAAACAGGCGCCGCAGCCATGAGCAAACCCCTGGCAAGGAAGCGTCGCTCTGCTTCGCGGACCACAAGGTCGGACGACCAGCCGGAGGTCGTGCGCTCGTGGATGGTGGCGGCAGCGGCGATCACGATCGCCCTGGCCTGGGGATACCTGCCGACGATCCTCGACCTGATCGAGGAGTGGCAGGACAGCCAGGACTACTCCGTTGGAGCGCTCGTGCCCTTCGCCGCCGTGTACCTGGTGTGGCTGGACCGCCGGCGGCTACGGGAATGCGCGTTTGACCCGAGTTGGCTCGGCGTAGGCGTGCTCTTGTTCGCACAGGGCGTGCGCCTCTTCGGGCTCCTCTTCGTCTTCCAGTCGGCCGAGCGGTACAGCCTGGTGATCACCATAGCCGGTCTGGTGCTCCTTGTGCTGGGCCGAGAGGTGTTCTGGCAGCTACGGTGGATCTTGCTCTTCCTCTTCCTCATGGTGCCGTTGCCGGGGAAGGTGCACAACGCGATCAGCGGGCCCCTGCAAGGCATTGCGACGGAGGGGGCGGTGGTCTTCCTGGAGCTGTTCGGCATAACGGTTTCGCGCGAGGGGAACGTCATCGTGTTGAATGAGAATGTCCCCGTCGCCGTCGCTGAAGCGTGTAGCGGGTTGCGGATGCTCACGGCCTTCGTGGTGGTGGCCGCCACCTTGGCGTATGTCGTCAACCGCCCCGCATGGCAGAAGACTCTCCTCGTCGTCTCCAGCGTGCCGATCGCGATCCTCTGCAATCTGGTTCGCCTGTTCGCGACGGCCTTATTGTACCTGGTGGCCAGCAGCCAGATGGCCGAGCGGTTCTTCCACGATTTCGCCGGGCTCACGATGATGCCGCTGGCGGTCCTCCTATTGGCGGGCGAGTTGATCGTCATGAAGCATCTGGTGGTCCCGGAAGAGGGACCCCAGAAGTACAGCGAGCGGGCCGAAGATGCCGCAAGGCGCCGTCGAAAGAGGCGCAAGTGAACCCGATGTGTGTACCGGTGATGGTGGCTCAGCGAGCGACCGCCTGTCGTTGCCAGGTGACGGTGCACGGGGGCCCGACGTTCGGCAGACAACCCGGGAGTGTGCGATGAACGCTACGGCCAAGAGAAACGGAAAGATCAACGTCAGGGCCGTTGTCATTTTAGGCCTCGTCGCGGCTCTGCTGGGCGGGGGTCTCGTGGGCGCGTACTTCGTCCGCAAGCGCATGATTGCCAGTAGCGCATTGGCGGAAGGACGCGCCGCATTCGATCGGCAAGACTGGCCCGAGGCGTGCAAGCAGCTGCGTAGATACCTGGGCAAGTACCCGGAGGATGTCGAGGTCATCCGCGAATACGCCCGCGCCCATCTGAACGTCAGGCCGTTGAAGGTGACGAACATCTCCTCGGCGCTCGGGGCCTATCGACGACTGGTGCGGCTGGATCCCAGCGACGTGGAGGCCTACAAAAAGCTGGCGATGCTCTATGCGGGAGTGGGAGACTTCACCGAGCTGACCTACATCGCGGAGAAGCGTCTCGACGCCAACCCGAAAGATCTGGATGCCCCCATTTGGCTTGCGAAGGGATTGTCGGGTCTGCGCAAGCCCAAGGAAGCGGAGCGGGTGCTGTTGGATTTCATTGCGCGTCTGCGCGAGATGAAGGAGAAGCATCCGCAGTACGTCAAGGCATGTCTGGTTTTGAGCCGCATACTGGAAAACAGCGACACAGCCGAGGCGGCGGTCAAAGCCAAGGAGTGGCTGGATCGCGCGATCGAATACGACGGCGATTCCGCCGTGGCGTACGTCCATCGGGCGGGTCAGTATCGACGAAACGCCCAAGGCCTCGGGCTCGACCCACGAGAGGCCAGGAAGCGCGCGGAAGCCGACCTGCGACGCGCCGAGGGCCTGCGTTCGCCCGATCCTCGCATCTTGCTCATGCTGGCCGAGGAATGGATGAAGCTGGGCGAGCTCGATCGAGCGACCCAGCAGCTCGAGAACGCGAGGCAGGTCGGCGACGACGCCGCGAAGGAGTACTTCCTGGATCTGGACGACTGGGAGACGGCCAAGTTCATTACCGCCGCCGAGCTCAGCCTGCGCCGCGGGGCAACCGCGAAGGATGCACGCCTGGCCGACGCGATCCTGGAGCGGCTCGAGACGGATCAGAAGCGAGTGGCCGTCCTGCCGTACGCCGTGCGCCTATAC
>CAZKCX010000097.1:0-13752 GCA_964550865.1 uncultured Planctomycetales bacterium | reverse complement strand
TCGAGGTGCTCGAGCTGTCGCAGAAGATCCAGAAGCAGGTCAAGAGCGAGATCGACAAGTCCCAGCGCGAGTACTACCTCAAGGAGCAGCTCAAGGCCATCCAAAAGGAGCTCGGCGAGGCCGACGAACGGACGGCCGACTTCCAGGAGATCGAGGAGAAGATCCAAGCCGCCAAGATGCCGGAGGACGTCGCCAAGGAGGCCCATCGCGAGCTGCAGCGTCTCCAGCGGATCCCCCAGGCGTCGCCGGAATACTCGGTCGTCCGCGACTACCTCGAATGGCTTTGCGAGATGCCGTGGGGCAAGAGCACCAAGGACCGGCTCGACATCAACCGCGCGGCCAAGGTCCTGGACGAGGACCACTACGACCTCGAGAAGGTCAAGAAGCGCATCCTCGAGTACCTGGCCGTCCACAAGCTCAACCCGGAGGGTCGCGGGCCGATCCTCTGCTTCGCCGGACCGCCCGGGGTGGGCAAGACCTCACTCGGGCAGAGCATCGCGCGGGCGCTCGGGCGGAATTTCATCCGGATCAGCCTGGGCGGAATCCGGGACGAGGCCGACATTCGCGGCCACCGGCGGACGTACATCGGCAGCCTGCCGGGCCGCATCATGCAGGAGATTCGCAAGGCCGGCAGCAACAACCCCGTTTTCATGCTGGACGAGGTCGACAAGGTCGGGGCCGACTTCCGCGGTGATCCGTCGTCCGCGCTGCTCGAGGTTCTCGACCCGGCGCAGAACGATTCCTTCACGGACCACTACCTGGATGTGCCTTTCGACCTGTCCAAGGTCATGTTCATTGCCACAGCCAACTACATGGACCCCATCCCGCCGGCCCTCCGCGATCGCATGGAGATGATCGAGATCCCCGGCTACACGATCCGCGAGAAGGTGCTCATCGCCAAGCGCTACCTCATGCCGCGCCAACTCAAGGAGAACGGGCTGACCGCCAAGCAGGTCACGTTCAGCGAGAAGGCGCTCACGGAGCTGGCCCAAAGCTACACCCGCGAGGCGGGTGTGCGGAATCTCGAACGCGAGATCGGCGCGGTGTGCCGCGGTGCGGCGGTCAAGATTACCCGCGGCAAGAAGAAGAAGATCAGCATCACGCCGAAATCGCTCGAGGAGTACCTCGGCTACCCGAAGTTCGAGCTCGAGACCGCCCAGCGGACGAGCGTGGCCGGCGTGGTCACGGGTCTGGCCTTCACGCCCACCGGCGGCGAGGTCATCTTTGTCGAGGCCTCCGGCATGCCCGGCAAGGGCGGGCTGACCCTGACCGGACAGATCGGCGATGTGATGAAGGAGTCCGCCGAGGCCGCCTTCAGCATCATCCGCAGCCGTGCCAAGCAGCTCGGCATCGATCCGGAGCAGCTGCGGCAATCGGACATCCACATCCACGTCCCGGCCGGCGCGATCCCGAAGGACGGCCCGTCGGCGGGCGTGGCCATGCTGACGAGCCTGGTGAGCCTGTTCCTGGACAAGCCGGTTCGCGCCGACGTGGCGATGACGGGCGAGATCACACTTCGCGGGCTGGTCCTGCCGATCGGCGGAGTCAAGGAGAAGGTGCTGGCCGCCCACCGCGCCGGCATCAAGACGGTCGTCCTCCCCGAGCGCAACAAGCCCCATCTTGAGGACGTCCCCAAGGACGTGCGAAACCAGCTCGAGATCGCACTCGTGCGGAACGTGGACGAGGTGCTCCGCACCGCCATGCCCTCCGTCAACAAGACCACCCCACGCAAAACGCGGAAGAAGAAGACATCGTCCGCCAAGAAGCGAACCACCAACAAATCCACGGGGAAGCGAACGACCACCAAACGAACCGGCAAGAAGACGAAGCGGACGAAGAAGACCAAGACCAGCAAGCGCTGAACGGAGCCCGTGCGGCGGTGCCGCCCATTCCCCGAAAGGCCACAACGCGCGAACGGGGCCTTGGCAGGCACGGCCTCCGGCCGGCGCCACGTCGGCGCATGGGAAAAGGCAAGTCTCCTCGCCGGGTTCGCTGGGGTTGCCGCGTCCGTGCGGCGGCGAGTGGACTTGCCTTACCCGGACCCAATCACCTCTGAAGGTTGTCGGAGACGGCGATGCAAGGACATCCACCTCCTCCAGGCCTCCGTGATCATCCGGACTTGACCTCGATGCGCTTCGGCTTCGCGTCGCTCCGCTTGCCCATCTGGATCGTCAGCACGCCGTCCTTGAACGACGCATCGACCTGATCCGCGTCGGCGTACGTCGGGAGCTGCACGCTGCGGTGGAACCGTCCGACGCGACGCTCCTCGAAGAGGTAGTTCTTCTTCTCGTCCTTACGCTCCTCGCGCGTCTCGCCGCTCAGCGTCAGGAGTCCACCCTCGATCCGGATATCCACGTCCTTCGGATCAGTGCCGGGCAGCTCCGCCTCGACGGTGATCTCGTCCTCGCTTTCGGCCACGTTCATGCGCGGTCCCCGGCTCAGGTCGCCGCCCCATCCCCGGGGACCCGCGAGAGCGAGCGGATCGCGCCAGAACTGATCGAACAGCTCATCGAAGTCGCGACGGAAGCGCGACATCGCATCGCGTGACGCCAGGGCCCCTTCCTCGCCGTCTCGTTGCTTACGTCTCCATGGAATCAGATTCATGGCATCACACCTCCTTCCGATACATCCGTCACTGGTGTCGGTGTCGCCGGTCGGCCGCGGAACTTACCCGGCGTTGACCTGAATCCGCTTCGGAAGCGTCTCCTGGGCCTTCGGGAGATGCAGCGTCAGCACGCCGTCCTTGTACTCGGCGCTGATGCCGGCCGCATCAATGCCCTCACCGATGCGGAACTCGCGGTGGAAATCTCCCACGCCGTACTCTCGCACCAGGAAGCTCCTGTTCTCGCCGGCTCCTCGCGGCTCGACGCGTGCGTGCAGTGTGAGCAGACCCTGCTCGTAGGTCACGTCGATCGCATCGGGCCTGGCTCCCGGCACGTCCGCCCGAACCACGTACTCCTTGTCCAGTTCGTAGATGTCCGCGAAGGGTCGATAGAACGGCCCGCTCTGCACGGTCTCCGGCTGGGCGGGTCCTTCGCGCTTCTCTAGTGTCGTATTCGCTGCCATGGCCAACCTCCTTCCGAGTGAAAGCCGTTTGCGTCTTGTGATTTCGTTCCCTTCCGGGTCCCGCGCTTACGTCGTCTTGATCTCGATGCGCTTGGGTCGGGCGACCTCGGCCTTGGGCATCACGAGCGTCAGCACGCCGTGGTTGAGCTTCGCGTCCACCTTGTCCGAGTCGACGTCGACCGGCAAGGTCACGGTCCGGCGAAACTGCCCCATACCTCGCTCTTGCCGATGGCAGACCGCCCCGCTCTCCTCGGTCGGCTTGCGTTCGCCCTGGATCGACAGCTCGTTCCCGGTGACGTAGATCTCCAGGTTCTCCATCGCGATCCCGGGGACCTCCGCCTCCGCGTACAGATTGTCGTCGTCTTCCCAGAGGTTCAGTGCGGGATAACCGGCCGCTTGCGGCGTCCTTCCGTTCGCGCCGAGATAGCCGTCAAACAACCGATCCATCTCGCGTCGCAGATCGGTAAGGGTGCCGCCCGGTGTGAAACTCGACAGCAACATGGTTCCCTTCTCCTAAGACATCTCGGCCTACGCTTGCCCGTCCCCACGACGGGTCTCCGGTGGAACCTTGAGCAAAGGGCATGCCAATTCAGCGGGAGGGGAACGAGGCGAGGTCTACCACACTGGGAGAGGCCACTAGCTGATTAGGAGTCAAGGCGTTGCGCCGTCGCAGCCGAGACAGGGCACGCCGCCACAGTCCCTGAAGAGAGCCACGCTGCGGTCTGTCAAATTGACGGCTTTGCCAAAATTGCAGGCAGGAATCCGTGGATCATATTGCGAGTTAACGACTTATGTGTAGAACTCCCGCGTAGCGCACCTAAGCTGCTTGCAGCAAAGATCGAACAGTGTGGCACGGCCGCCCCCAGCCGTGAACCGTGGAAAGGTCCTAGCCGAGGGCGGCGGGGCCACAGAAGGCAAAGCTGCTCGACTGTTCAGACATTGTTGCGAACAGCTTCGTACCGTATTTCACAAGGGGTACGACTATGACAGTGTTCATGTATGCCACGGTTGCTGCTCGAGCCGCGGCATTCATGCCGCGCGGCCGCGCCGGATGAATCCGGCGGCTCGACTCAGCTCGCCACAAGCGGCTCGGGCAGGTAGTCGCGGTACTTCTGAAATGCAGTACGAGGTGCTTGCCCAGCTCCGCGACGCGGTCGACGGGATCAGCGCATCAGCATCCCGCCATTCACGTCGAGGATCTGGCCGGTCATGAAGCCGCACGTCGGCGAGAGCAGCGCGACGATGACGGAGGCGACCTCCTCCGGTCTCGCCATCCGCCCCAGGGGAGTGACGTTCTGCGCCCGCTCGTGCGTGACGCGCCCTTCGAGCATGGGCGTATCGGCGAAGCCCGGCGCGACGCCGTTGACACGAATGCCGTGCGGCGCGAGCTCCTTGGCGAGCCCACGCGTGAACGTATGCACGGCCGCCTTTGCCGCCGCGTACGGCAACGTCCCACCGCTTCCGCCGGTGTGGCCGACGATCGAGCCGACGTTCACGATCCCGCCGGAGCCTTGGGGGACCATTCGCTTGGCGGCGTGGCGGCAGCTCAGGTAGACGCTCTTGGCGTTGACGTCGAAGATGTAGTCCCACTGCGACTCGGGGCAGTCGAGGATCGGCATGCGGTCCATCCAGTCGCCCGCGTTGGCGACGAGGAAGTCCAACCGCCCGCCGCTCGCGGCGTCGAACTCGTCGAACATGCGATCGATATCGGCCGTCTTGCCGACGTCCGCCTGAATCACGACGGCCTTTCCGCCGGCGGCTTCGATCTGCTTGCTAGCGTCCTCGGCCCCCTCGCGCCGGCTGTTGTAGTGCACGCCGACCAGCGCGCCGGCCTGCCCGAGCGCGATGGCCGTCGCCTTACCGATGCCGCTGCTCGATCCGGTGACCAGCGCCGCCTTGCCTTGGAAATACTGCGTGTCGGTCATCGATTCCTCTTCGTCCAGGATACGAGCATCGCCTGGTCCTCTTGTTGGGCTCGGGTATGGTACTCCCGAAATACAGTACCGGAGCAAGCGGCACGGCGAAGCTGCCTCACAGGTCTATCCCCGCACTCTTCAGGATGCTATGGAGCGTTCCCTGAGGGACTTCTTTGGAGTGCATTGGAACCACAGCAATACGACGAGACTCCGGATGGACAAGAAACAAATGACTCCCCTTCTGATGGTGCTCTTCGAAACCGTGCTTCTTGAGGATGCGGACGACCTCTCGCGGCTTGAATCGCTTTCGGCGCGCCATGGATCAAACGGTGACGGTCGTAAGGAGGAGGTCATCGGGATCGGGAACGGGTTCGCCCAGGTCGCGCAAGACCTCAACGTACCCCGCGATGGCCTCAACGGCCATCTTCCGCGCGTGCTTCAGGTTTCGGCCCCAGGTGATGCAACCGGGTAGCGAAGGCACCAACACCGTGTACCCACCCTCCGATTCCGGCCGCAAGATGATCTGATACTTCATGACACCATTCTAACCGAGCCGCATCGGCACGTACAACCTGGAACCAAGAGCGCCGAGGATCGTGAATCCCTCATCGCCTCAGCAGCCCCACGCGGGCGGTGACGATGTCTTGCTTGAGCAGGTAGCCCTTGCCGGCCTCGAGCCGCCCCGACGCGACGATGCCGGGCCCGATCAGCGTGTTCGAGCCGATCCGCGTGCCCGGCGTGAAGTTGACCATCACGGCCGAGCGCACGTGGTCGCCCATGAACGTCGCGTTGGCGACCTTCTCCTTCGGCGTGACCTGCCGGCCGCGGATGAGGAACTTCGACGCCTTGCTGTCGAACCGCCACGTCCCGAAGAAGTTGCCCGCCCCGCAGTCGCACGCCTTGCCGTTGCAGATCCAGCACTGCGACGGGTGCATGAAGATCGTGCCCGGCCCGGACGTGCCCTCGAAGTCGGCGGCGCATTCGATCCGCGAGCCGGCCATCACGACCGATTCCATCCGCACGAAGCCCTTCCGCCGGACCTCCGTCTTCGCGCCGAGGATCACGTCCTTCTCGATCACGGAATCGTCGACGCTCGCGCCGGGCCACAGGTACAGCCCGCCCTCGATCAGCGACCCGAGCCCGATCCGCGCGCCCGCGCCGAGGAAGACGTCCCCGCGGACGCGGATGGGCGTGACCTGCTTCGGCGCGTCCTGGATGGCCGCGAGATGATCCTCCAGCGTATCGTACGGGCTGATGAAGGCCCCGTCCTCGAAGACGAGCCGCGCGCCCTTGCGGATGATCGTGCCGGGATAGATGTAGCGCGGGTCCGGCTCGCCCTCACCGCCGACGTACACGTACGCGCCCGCAAGCTCGGGGATCGATTCCACGCGGAAGTGGACCTGCGTCATGTTGGCCTCGAGGTAGTCGAAGCAGCGGTCGACGTGCACGACGGAGGACGACGCCTTCACGGCGACGATGGCCGTGTCCGATCCCAGCATCGCGCCGAGCTGCCCCGCCAGGTAGACCCGTTCTTCGGCCGAAGGCTCGGGCGGATTGAGCAGCGCGGCGACCTTGTCGGCCGGCACGGCATACGCGCCGGAGACACGGAGCTTGCCGCCCTCGACGGGCCCGTCGAAGCTCGTGACCTTGCCCGACCCGTCGACGGTCACGGTGTGCCAGCTTCGCTCGTCCTCCTCAGGATCGAGCTCGTCGATCAGCATGCAGACGGCCTTGCGGTCGTTCCGGGCGAAGGCGTCGACGACGGCGTGGATTTCGCCCGGCTTGGCGAAGAGGTCGGCGTTGGCGACGAGCAGGTCGCGCCGGATGCCCGTCTGTTTGAGCGCCGAGGCCAGGGGAAGGGCGTCGCCCTTGTCGAAGGGATCGACCTCGACGAAGCGCGGCCGCTCGGACTCGGCGAGGTCGGCGAAGACCTCTCGCACGGCGTCGGCGAGGAAGCCGACGGCCACCGTAACGTCCGTCGCACCGGTTTGTCGGACGGCGTCGAACGCGCGGCGGACGAGAGGGATGTCGTCCACCTCCATCGCGTACTTGGATCGAAAGGCCCCGTCGCCGCCGTAAGGGAAACAATCGTCCCCGCGGCCATGGGCCAGGAGAATCGCGTGTTGAATCGGTGAGGCCTCTGCCATATGCGGAACCTACCTTCTCAGTGCACTCTCTGCGTATGGGGTCATGGCGTGTGACACGGCCGCCCCGCGGCTGCACGGTGCTTCGCCGTAGCAAACCCGACTGTGAACCCGATGTGACACAGCCGCCCCTGGTCGTGAAGCCCATGTGGCACGGTCGCCCTCGGCCGTGAACCATCGCACCCCATCACACCGGTCTCAATACCCTTTGCCCGAGCCGCAGGGTTTATCCGGCGCGGCAGCACCGCGCGGCATACATGCCGCGGCTCAGGGAATCACGTGCGTGTGTCGGCACCATTTCATTGTCACGGAAGTTGAGACCCACACTCCCAGTTCCCCAGCCGAGGGCGGCTGGGCCACATTATGCCAACCCGTTCCCCAGCCGAGGGCGGCTGGGCCACATGATGCCAACCCACATCTCGAATGGCTGGGCAACATCGTGGACCACTTCACGCGCCGCCGCTGCACGCGCCTACGTCGCCTCCATCATGAGCGCCCGCTTGTCGCGGATGAGCCGCATCTCGCGATGGATGTGCTCGGCGACCGTGTGCGGATCCTCAATGCCGAAGATAAGGATCTTGGGGTGCGAAGTGTCCGTAGGGGCATCAACGATCACCGTACCGACGTTGAAGATGCGATCCAGGATCTTCTGCGTGACGGACACATCGTTGACGCGGATGAGGTCCGTCTGATTGGCCGTCCGCACGAGGATGCCCTCCTCGATGAAGAGCCGCTTGTTGGTCAGCCGGTACTTCCGCGCCATCTTGAAGTAGACCACCTTGCCGATCATGACGAGCCATCCGATGGCGATTAACACGAGAGCAGCCCACAACGGCCAGGAGGCCCCAACGGGCGTGCGGAGCATGATCCCGCCGACGAGCAGCAGGATCGAAATGAGGATCAGCACGATCCACTGACCGGAGAAGAAGCGCGGATTCACGCTCCCGGTCCAGATCTCCCGCTCCTCCCCGACGGCCGCCATGGCGGCCGCGTCCTTCGTCGTCGGGACCTCCTCGCTCGGGGGTGGGGCCATCTTCGATTGAGGCGTCTCCGCCGGCTTGTCGCTTCCGTTGTCGGCCATGGGAGTTCTCCTTGATTCCTGGCAAACCGTGGCCATGATAGCATCCACTCGGCATCTCGCCAACGAAGACCTTGCCACGGGAGACAGCGCATGTCGCCACCTTCGAGGCGTCCCTACCGCATCGCCTGGCCCGGCGGCGAGCTCGACCTGACCGGTCGGCCGCTCGTCATGGGCGTGCTCAACGTCACGCCGGACTCGTTCAGCGACGCCGGCGAGTTCTTCGACACCCGAACGGCCATCGCGCGGGCCAAGGCGATGATCGAGGAAGGGGCCGACCTCCTCGACGTGGGCGGCGAGTCGACGCGCCCCGGTTCCGACCCCGTGCCGGTGCGCGAGCAGATCCGTCGGACGCAGCCGGTCATCGCCGCGGTGCACGAGGCCTTCCCGAAGGTGCCGATCTCCATCGACGCCCGCTTGCGCGAGGTGGCCGAAGCCGCCCTCGACGCCGGCGCCGAGATCATCAACGACGTGGCCGCCCTGCGCGACGATCCGGAGATGGGCCGGCTCGCGGCCGAGCGCGAGGTGCCCGTCGTCCTGATGCACATGCTCGGCAGGCCGAAGACGATGCAGAAGGAGCCGCGCTACGACGACGTCATCGGCGACATCGCGGGCTTCCTCCGCGAGCGGATCGACGCGGCCATCGAGGCGGGCATCGAGCGCGGACGAATCCTCGTCGACCCGGGCATCGGCTTCGGCAAGACGGCGCGTCACAATCTGGAGATCATTCAGCGATGGGGCGAGTTGGCCGAGCTCGACGCGCCGCTACTGATCGGACCGTCACGGAAGCGCTTCATCGGCCACGTGCTCGGTATCGACGACCCGCATCAGCGCGTGATCGGCACGGCGGCCGTGCTCGTCGCGGCGACGCTGGCGGGCGTTCATGTCGTCCGCGTGCACGATGTCCGCGAGGCGGTCGAGGCGACGCGGATGGCGCATGCGATCGGGAATCCGGGGGCGTTTTCGTAGAACGACAGGGATCCGGCTTCGCAGCGCTTTGCCGTGACAAGCCCGGCCCTGGGATCAGGAACGCGGCGCCGGTGGCATGGCTCGGCTCCGCCCACACACAACCGACGTGTCCTCTGGCCTCACGCTTCCTGCAGGATTCGCTCGACGACGTCGTCGACGTCGGTGTCCGGTGAGAGGTCGATGGGTCGGCAGTCGCGGAAGCTGCGAAACCACGTCCGCTGGTTTTTGGCGAAGCGCCGCGTGTGGATCTTGACCAGCTCGATGGTCTTCTCGAGGTCCGGGCCGCCGGAGAGATGATCGATGACCTCGGCATAGCCGAGGGCCTGCCGCGCCTGCCCACTCAACGGCTCGGGTTCGGCCAGCAGCCGCCGCGTCTCCTCCACGAGCCCTTGCTCGAACATCTCCTTGACGCGCCGGTTGATGCGATGGTTCAGATCTTCCCGCTCTCGCCGCAGCAAGAAGAGACGGCAGTCGTAGCGGGCCTCGCCCTGATCCCACTGCTGCTGCAGCTCGCTGATGGGCTTGCCCGTCAGGTGATACACCTCGAGGGCCCGCTCGATTCGCCGCGCGTCGTTCGGATGGATTCGCTCGGCCGCCCGTGCGTCGACCTCCGCCAGCTCGGCGTGCAGCGCTTGCGGCCCGACCTCCGCCAGCCGACGACGAAACCCCCGCCGGAACTCCGCGTCCGCGTTCGGCCCCTCGAAGAGACCCTCCGTCAAGGCCTTGACGTAGAGCGCCGTCCCCCCGACGGCCCAGACGGCCTTGCCCCGCGCGTGGATGTCCGCGACGGCGGCGTCGGCCCGCTCGACGAACTCCGCGACGCTGAACGACTCGCTCGGCTCGACCACGTCGATGAGGTGATGGCGGACGCGCCGGCGCTCGGCCGGGGTCGGCTTGGCCGTGCCGATGTCCATCCGTCGATAGACCTGCATCGAGTCGACCGAGACGATCTCCGCGTCCTGGCGCTCGGCCAGGCGGAATGAGAGCTCCGTCTTCCCGACGGCCGTACACCCGATCAGCAGGTTCAGGCGGATCGCCATTCGCGTCCTCGTCGTTGACCCTTTTGCGCTCCCCTTCTACGATGCCCGCGACGCCTCCGCAAGGAAGACGCCTCGCACAAGTGAAGCCACGGCTGTTGGCGCGTTGTCACGCCCGGCAGCGCCTGCGCTTTTCGCATAACAGACGGAACAGCGCGCCAGAAGAGACGTTTATGTGGGTGGCCCATGTCTATCTGGGTGGCCCACCTCTTTAGAGGTGGGGAACACGAATTCCATCGAGGATTCGCGTCCCCATCGCGTCAGCGATGGACCCCACGGCTCCTTCGACGGAGCTCCCTTCGGGTCTGAGCCTTCCGTCGGTCTGAGCCTCAGGGTCGAAGACAGGACAAGCGAAGCCATAGGCCACCCAAGTTGGGCTGCCTGCCGAGCATTCGGGAAGACATCGCAGGTCCGCTCTGCCAGGGTCGGCCCACGGGGAGTCGGACATGGATTTGTCGTGTCACGCCGAGTTCGACTGCGTCATCGAACGGATCCTCGCGTGGTTCGAATGCGAGATCGTCGATCGCCCCGTCGTCCAGGTCACCGCGCCCAAGCCGCCGGCCGAACGCATCCCCCCACCGCCCGGCAAGCACTATGAGAGCCAAGAGGCCCGCTGGACCGACGTCGAGGCCGTGGTCGCCCGCGCGGATGTCGACCTTCGCAACACGTACTTCGCCGGCGAGGCCGTTCCCGTCTTCTTCCCGAACCTCGGTCCGGAAATCCTCGCCAACATGCTCGGCTGCGACGTCCGCTTCGGCGAGGACACCACATGGTCCGTCCCGCTGATCCGCGACTGGAACCAGCCCTGGCGAGACCTGAAGATCGACCCGGACGACCGATGGCTCGAGGTCCTCCTCCGCATGACGAGGCTGGGCCTCGAGGTCGGCCACGGGCACTGGCTGACCGGCATCACCGACATCCACGCCGGCGGCGATCTGTTGGCCGCCCTCCGGGATCCGCAGAACCTCTGCCTGGACCTCCTGGACTGTCCCGAAAACGTCAAGGAGCTGATCCGCATCACCGAACCGGCCTGGTATGAGGTGTACGAGGCGCAATACCGCCTCATGCGAGCCTTCGGACAGGGTACGACGACCTGGCTCAGCGTCTACTCCCCCGAAAGGTACTACCCCTCGAGCAACGACTTCTCGTGCATGATTGGCGTGGAGGCGTTCCGCGAGTTCTTCCTCGACGAGCTTCGGCGCGAATGGAAGTGGCTCGACCACAACCTCTATCACCTCGACGGCCCCGGGGCGATCCGACACCTCGATGCGCTCCTGGCCGAGCCGGACCTCCACGGCATCCAGTGGGTGCCCGGCGCCGGGAGCGGACCCGCCGTCCAATGGGTCGATCTACTTCGCCGCATCCAAGAGGCGGGCAAGTGCATCCACTTCTCGGTCGCATCGCATGAGATTGACGACTTGATGGAACACCTCCGCCCCGAGGGCATGATGCTCTCCACGACGGTCGATGCACCCGACGAGGCCGACGCGCTCGTCCGGAAGGTCGTCGGCTGGCGGTAGTGTGCGAATTCCGTTGACTGCCCTTCATGGGTCAGGGACAATGGGCATGCCGATCCACGGAGCCGGACTCCCATCTCCGCGAGGTTCATTCGCACCCGCTCTTACGGCTCCTCAGGGGTAAGGCATGGTTGACCCAGCCGATCGTGGGCTCGAGAAAGTGTTCCGGGAGATGGTCTCGTCTCCCGCAACCGGAACGGACTGGGCCGATCTCCTCGTTCAGATCTGCGAGAACATCCGCCTCTCGCTGGGCTTTGATCGGTGTTCGGTCTCCATCATCGAAGCGGACGGCAAGCACTTTCGAACCGTCGTCGGCAGCGTGAGCGACGCCCGCTTCGAGTTCAGCCCCGCCGGCTCGACATACTCGATGGATGCGTGCGCCACGGTCGTCGAGTCCGCCCGGGCGGGAAAGCCCTTCTTCTTCGAGTCCCCTCTCGACAAGGAATGGGGATCCGGGCTCGCGCACTTCCTGCCGAAAAACCCGCCCGTCAAGGGCGTTTGCCTGGTGCCCCTTCAGCTCCAGGGGAAGACGGCCGGCTTCCTCCACTGCTACGACTTCCAGACGGAGCGCGAGTACACCCGATCGCTCCGACGCGCGCTAAGCGGCGAAGCGCGTCTGGTTGCCATGTTGCTGGAATACGCGATGCTCAGCCTCCAGCTCACGCGGTCCGAGGCACACTACCGTGCGTTGGTCGAGCTCTCCAACGACCTGGTCTTCATGGTCGACCCGGACGGCGTGATCACGTATGCATCGCCGACCGCGCGAGACGTCTGCGGCCTCGAGCCGGGCAAGACGGTGCGGGAGTTCCTCGATCAGGTCCACCCGGAAGACAAGGAGAACACCGAGCGCGCGTGGGAAGCTTGGCTGCAGGCAACGGGCTTGCAGAATTTCGAGAATCGCCTTCTCTCCACGGCCGGCAAGGAACACCGGGGCTTCTGGAACGTGCAACCCGTGCGCGACGCCAACGGACTGCTCACCCACATTCAGTGCATCGGGCGAGACTTCACCGCCCGCTACCGCCTTGACGAGAAGCTGCGAAACACCCAACGGGCCGAGAGCATCGCGCGACTCGCTCGCGGATTCGCCCACGAATTCAACAACATGCTCGTCAGCGTGCTGGGCAGCGCCAGCGTGCTCGAAGCCCAAATGGCGGAGGATCATCCGTGGCGGGCGATCGCCCACGACATCGTCACCGGGGCCGAACGGGCGGCCAAGCTCACCAAGCAGCTACTGACCTACGCGCGGGGCACGGTGCCCTCCCCCCAACCCCTGCGGCTGAGCGAACTCCTCTCGGAATCCCTGGACTTCACCGGGACGATGCTTCCCAACAACATCGACATCCGCACGGAGATCGACACGGGGGGGGATTGGATCGATGGCGATCCCGTCCAGATGCAGCAGGTCGTGCTCAACCTCGTCCAGAACGCCGCGGAGTCCATGCCGGAGGGAGGGAGCGTCACGATCCGCGTCCAGGAGGGCGTGAATGGCGCCCCCGAAGCCCCGGTCCAACCCCCGGCCGTCATGCTGACGGTGGAGGATCACGGCTGGGGCATCCCCCCCGACGACCGCGATCAGATCTTCGACCCGTTCTTCAGCACCAAAGAGATGGGACGCGGGTTGGGGCTGGCGGCCGTGCAGGCCATCGTCCAGAGCCACGGCGGGAAGGTCGAGGTCGAGAGCACGCCGGGGCAAGGCTCCACGTTCTTGGTCACCTTACCCACGCGCGCGTCGTAGGCGCGATCGCGCACGGTGTTTGTGCCGGCGATGTGCCATGGCTTGCCCGGCTTCGCGGCGCTATGCCCTGGCAGACTATGCGTAGTGCCGGATTCTCCAAGCTCCCCGGCTATGGTCCCGAGCCGGCGGATTCATGCGGCGCGGGGGCACCGCGCGGCATGAATGCCGCGGCTCGGGCACCTTCGTTGCCTTGCGTCGGCGCCACTCTGCAGCGCCGAAATCTGTGAATCAGCGCACTAAGCTGTTCGCAACAATGTCTGAACAGTCGAGCAGCTTTGCCTTCTGTGGCC
>CAZKCX010000096.1:0-13768 GCA_964550865.1 uncultured Planctomycetales bacterium | reverse complement strand
TGCAGGCGGCCATTGGCGTGGTCGGCCAGCAACCGCGCGGACTCGACGTTGGAGAGGTGTCCGCCCTTACCGCGAATCCTTGCCTTGAGACGCGGCGGATAGGGTCCGTGCTCGAGCATCTCGGGATCGTAGTTGCTCTCCAGGTAGACCGCATCGAGGCGTGACAGTACCTTGCCCAGCGCGGGCGTCGGATGGCCCAAGTCGGTCAGCACGCCGAGCTGCCGGCCGCGATGGTGAATCACGAAGACGACGCCGTCGATGCCGTCGTGCGGTGTGGGGATCGTTTCGACCTCGACGTCGCCGAAGCGCAGCACGTCGCCCGGGGCGAAATGGCGGATGTCGCCCATGGGCCCAAGCTGCCCCCGCACGTGCGCGTACGTGGGACTCGTGATGTACACGGGCAGATGAAAGCGTCGTTGGAAGATCCCGGCGCAACGGCTGTGATCGGAGTGGTCGTGGCTGATGATCAGGGCGTCGCAGTCGTGGATGTCGCGGTCGCGGTCGGCGAGGCGTTGCTTGGCACGTTTGGCGCTGATGCCCGCATCGAGGAGCAGCTTGACGCCGTCGGCCTCGACGTAGATGCAGTTCCCGTTGCTTCCGCTCTGCAGAGAGATACTGATCATCCGTGATCTCCCGACTCGACCCGTCGGCGTGCATGATAGCATTCGTCGGCGACGATGACCACCACGCTATGTTCCCTCGGGCCTACGGCCCTGAGGAGATCTCCGCTCGCGAGGTTCCCTCTCAGTGGCCCTGGCCTGTTTCCGCTCGGAAGGGCTGCTTGACGGCGTCTTTCATCGGCACCCATCCGAATCAGATGTCAGAACTTGCTCGCACCCGTCGGAGCCTCCGGCTCCTTGCCCGAACTTGACACGCTCCCAAATCCATCGTTCCATGCGATGCACGTTGCAGTTCCGATTCCGACTGCCCCATGCAGGGCTCTCTGCGTCACCGGGACGAGCCCCGCTCAATCCATCGGGAGGTCAAACCATGAACGTCGTGCTCGTTGTCTTCGATACGCTCCGCAAGGACTGCCTCGGCTGCTATGCGGACACGCCACCGTGGACGTGGCTTGACGAGACCGGTCCCGTCCGGACGCCCAACCTCGACGCCTTCGCCCGGGAGTCGCTCGTGATGACGCGCGCGTTCCCGGCATCGCTTCCGACGCTCCCGACGCGCCGCGCGCTCTACACCGGACAACGCGTCTATCCCTTCCACGACGGCGACTTCCAGCTCAAGGGCGATTTCGTCGGCGCGCCGGGATGGGGACCCATCCCCGAGGACCAGCCCACGCTGGCCGAGATGTGCAAAGCGGCCGGCTACCGCACCGGACTGATCGCCGACGTCTATCACATGTTCAAGCCGTCGAAGAACTTCTGGCGTGGGTTCGATCAGTGGGTGTTCCTTCGCGGTCAGGAGATCGACCCTGCCCGGAGCGGACCCGCCGTCACGAAAGAGCAGATCGACCACTGGCTGCCCCGGTCGTGGCAGAGCCCGGCCAAGACCCGTTTCATCGAGGCATGCCTGCTGAACATGCACGACCGGGTCCGTGAGGAAGACTGGTTCAACGCCCGCGTCCTCTGCGAGGCGTGCCGATGGCTCGAGCAGAACCGCGACGCCGACCGCTTCTTCCTCACCGTCGAGAGCTTCGACCCGCACGAGCCGTGGTTCGTCCCGGAGTACTATCGCCGCGCCTACGACCCGACCGACGGGCCGGAACAGGTCGTCAGCGGCTATAGCGACATCACGGGCCTGAGTCCTGAACTCGTCCGCCGGACGCAGGCCAACTACGCCGGCCTGGTCACCATGTGCGATCGGTGGTTCGGCCACCTGATGGAGACGCTCCGCGTCCTGGGCATGCTCGACGACACGATAGTCATCGTGACCTCCGACCATGGCCACAACCTCGGCGAGGACAATTGGATCGGCAAGCGCGGCTATCCGAGCACGCGCGAGGTCTATGACGTGCCGCTGCTCATCCGCCTGCCGAACGGCAAGGGAGCCGGCGAGCGCAGCGATTTGATGGTCCAACACACGGACATCACGGCGACGATCCTGTCGGCCTGTGCGGTCAAGCCCGTGCAACCCCTGCACGGCAAGGATATGTTGCCGGCCGCTCTGGGAGGTGGGAGCCCGCTCCGCGACCACGTGACCGTCGCCTGGGGCAGCGCCGTCACGGTCGTCAAGGATCAGTGGTGGCTCAACGCGAAGGTGAACGGACGCGGCGCGTTCCTCTACGACACCGCCAACGACCCGAGGCTGACGACCAACGTCGCCGACGATCACCCCGAGGTTGCCAAGGAGCTGTTCGGCCTGGCCTGCGAAGACGCCGAGGGCGGCTTCCCCGACTTCATCCTCGACCTGGCCGAGCGAGACGCCGACGCGCCCGGCTGCAGCGACCTGGTTGGAAGAGGGGGATAGGGAGTTCGGGCGAAATGTAGGAACTGGAAGCTGCATTTCCCGGTGAGCCAGCCTCTATCGCCTCTGTTTCCAGTAAACCGGTTCACGTCGTAGGTGTATCACCGCAAGAATGTATATCCCCTCTTATTCGATGCTGTAGAGGATGCCATAGGGGAAACGGTGTGTCAGGCACCGGCGAACATCTCCGTCGAGCACCGGCCACGCCCGTGGGTAGGCAGTGATCCTTAGGAGGGTTGAGTTGACTTCCGCGTAGAAGTCTTCACCGAGGGCGGTCTGGCACGCTTCGTAGTAGCTGACCGCCTCACAGAACTCGTGCTCTGCCTCGGGATGAAACCAGTAAATCATTTCTCGAAGCGCTCTCGTGCTTTGGCAAGCACCTGCTCGCCAGGCACTGGTCTCACGCGACCCGAGCGGAGCTCTTCCAATCGTCGGCTGGCCTCCTCCGCCCACCTCCGATCCACCTCCGGATCCGGATGGTTGAGCGTCTTCAGCAGTGAGTCCACCACATAGGCCCTCTCCTCTAAGGGCAAAGACTCCGCTTGTTCGATGATCTCCTTCGAGTCCATGATCAGACCCTCCACGGGGTACCTCTACTTATACCGAGAGCGCACGCGCAAGACCAGCCGCTTGTGCCGAACGCGACGCGTGGCCAAACGTGCGATGGAGACTTGCCCTCGGTCGACCGGGTTCTGCCGACGTGCTGTCTTGTGTGCTGCGGGCTTGCATCCCGCTCCGCTTTGCGCTGTAGTGTCGGCCAGGAGGATGACCATGCTCACATCGATGATGCTGATGACGGCGACGGCTCTGGCGGCACCGCCCGTGACCACGCAATGGACGTTCGACGATCCGGCCGAGGCCAAGGCGTGGGTGCCCAACTCACACCTCAGCGAAGTCCGCGTCCAGGACGGCGTCCTCAGCGCGAAGGCCACCGACTGGGATCCCTTCCTGGTCTGCAAGGGCATCGAGATCCGGGCCACGCCGTATCAATACGTGGTGATCCGGCTGCGAGCGACCGAGGCCGGCGAGGGGCAGCTCTTCTGGTCCGGCGTGACGACCGGTAAGTACCAGGGTTTCGCCGAGGAGAAATCGAATCGCTTCACCGTCCGAGGCACGGGGAAATGGGAGGAGATCGCGATCTTCCCGTGCTGGCAGGCCGAGCGGGTCATCCGCCAGTTGCGGCTGGACGTGTACGAGGGGCCGCGCTTCGAGATCGACCGCATCGAGATCCGCACATGGGACGCCGATCGTCAGCCGCAGAAGAACGTCTACGCATGGAAGGACGTCGACCTCGCGCGATGGCGCGTGCACCCGGGGACCGACCTGTACCTCGCCCCGCCGATCCAGTCCAACGTCAGCGATCGCGGCTGGGTTACGCTCCGCATCCGCTCCGACGAGGACGCACCGGCGGCGGTGGTCTGGTCGGGCGCGGGGATCCGCGGACTCCAGAGCAAGGGCTTTTCGCTCAAGGGCGGCAGCGAGGCGAAGCACTACAACGTGCAGTTGGAGGGCATCCGGAACTGGCGGCTGACGGTCGTGGCGTTCGGGCTACGGCTGCCGAGCGACGCAAACGTCGAGGTCGAGTCGATCGAGATCTGCAGCGAGCCGGCCGGTCCGCCCGAGATCGAGGTCCGCTACTTTGGTCTGGAGACGGGGCCCGTCCGCGTGGGACAGGATGCGGGCGTCATCGCCCAGTTCGGCAACGCGGGTGGATCCGCGTCGAACAAGGCGCACTTCGCGCTTGGGTTACCGGAGGGCGTGACGCTGGTCCGCGGCCCGGCGAGGCAGGCGCTGGACGGCCTCGAGTACGACGAGCAAGCGCTGCTCCGCTGGACGGTCCGCGCGAGCAAGCCGGGCACGTTCGATCTCCGCCTGACCGCCGAGGGTGAGGGCGCGCCGAAACCGACCACTGCATCGCTCGAGTTCCTCCCGCCGGTGAGCGTGCCGAAGGCCACGTACGTGCCCGAGCCCCGCCGGATCGAGACGACCATGGATGTCTGTGCGTACTACTTCCCGGGCTTTCCGGCCTACAGCAAGTGGGAGTGCATCGAACGGGTCGCGCCGATCCGCAAGCCGACGCTCGGCTACTACGAGGAGGGCAACCCCGAGTGCGTCGACTGGCAGATCAAGTGGGCGGTCGAGAACGGGATCACCTGCTTCTTCGTCGACTGGTACTGGATCAAGGGGCACAAGCACCTCGAGCACTGGTTCGACGCGTACCGCAAGGCCCGGTACCGCGACCAGTTGAAGGTGGCGATCATGTGGGCAAACCACGTCCCCAAGGGTACGCATTCGGTTGAGGACTGGCGGCGCGTCACGAAAGAGTGGATCGAGAAGTACTTTACGCTGCCGGCGTACTACCGCATCGACGGCAAGCCGGCCGTGTTGATCTGGAGCCCCAACAACATCCGCCGCGATCTCGGCGGGACCGAGGTGGTCAAGAAGACCTTCGCCGAGTCGAAGCAGATGGCCAAGGACGCCGGGTTCGGCGGGATCACGTATGTGGCCGTCTGGGGTCACGAGTCCAAGAAGGGTGTCGAGCTGCTGCTCAACGAGGGCTACTACGGCGCGACCAACTACCACGAGTGGGGACGTGCCCCGCAGCTCGTCGCGAACCGCCGGCAGAACCGGTTTTCCGACGTGGTCAAGACCGCCCGCGAGGCCTGGGCCAAGAAGGTCGAGCGGTGCGGCAAGCTGGTCTACTACCCCGTGCTGGACACCGGGTGGGATTCGCGGCCGTGGCACGGCGACCGCGCCCGGGTCATTCGGGGGCGAACGCCGGCGCTATTCGAGGATCTGCTGCGGCAGGCCAAGGCCTACTGCAAGAAGATCGACCGGGAGTTCGTCGTGCTCGGCCCGCTCAACGAATGGGGCGAGGGCAGCTACATCGAGCCGAACACCGAGTTCGGGTTCAAGATGTACGAGGCGATCCGCCGCGTCTTCGGGAAGGGCGATCCGAAGGGCTGGCCTGTGAACCTCATGCCGAGGGACGTTGGGCTCGGGCCGTACGATGTGCCCAAGCCCGTGGCGCAGCACGCGTGGTCGTTCGATCACGAGATCGGCGGGTGGATCGGCATGATGGGCGTGTCCGACCCGAAGCTCGCCGACGGCGCGCTCCGCTTTGAGACGCTGACGCACGACCCGGCGATCGTGGTCAGCCCCGGGAACCTACGGGCCCGGAAATACACCAAGGCGGTGATTCGAATGAAGCTGACCGGGCCGTTGCGGGAGGGCGACGGCGCACAGGTCTTCTTCAGCGTCGGGTCGCAGACGCCGAACGAATCGACGAGCTTCCGCTTCCCGGTCAAGACGGACGGGGAAACGCACACCTACACGATCGATCTGCGGGAGGTGCCGCGCTGGCGGGGGCGCATCAGCAAGCTCCGCCTCGACCCGTGCAGCACACGTGGCGTGGACGTCGTGCTCGACGAGTTTCGGTTGGAGTAGTTGACGCGGAACATTTCAGAGCCGGCCTGGTTGCCGCGACGTAGCCAAGTACTGCATTTCAGAAACACCGTGACTACCTATCCGAGCCGCGGCATTCATGCCGCGCGGCCGCGCCGGATGAACCCGGCGACTCGGGCAACAACCGTGGCACGCATGGACATTGCCATAGTCCTGCTGCTTGTGAAACACCGTACTAGGCGAGGCCAACTCCTCAGGCCGGTTCATCTCGCATTGATGACCGGGCAAGACCGAGCCGAGGACGGCCCGGCTCTGAATACGCGTAGCTGTGTGATCGGGTTGAGAAACCACCGGCCTGGCCGCGATGAGTGATTCAGGGCGAGGCTTTTCGGCAGCTCAGCCGTCACGGACGAGGCGCCCTTGCTACGAGGCTTGTTCATCCACGTCCACGGGCAAGATGCCCGTGCTACGAAGGCGCTCGGCCTACTTCCTGACCGTCTCCATTTTTCCGGATTTGACGGACTTCTCCATCGCCTCGAGGAGCTGGACGGGGCGGAGCATCTGCTCTCGCGTCATGGGCTCTTTGCCCGTGCGGAACATCTTGGTGAAGCATTTCACCCCGTTCAGGTACGGGTCGTCGCCGCCCTCGATCGGCATCGTCACCGTGCCGTCCGTGCCGATCGCGCTCATGCCGAAGCCCGGCGAGCCCTCCTTGATGAGCGCCATCGTCGCGATCAGACCCGACGGGTAGAACAACTGCCCGGTCGCGTTGGCCGGTCCGTTCTTGGTCACGAGCACGGCCTTCACGTCGTAGCCGAAGGCGTGCAGCATGACGTCCACCTGATGGATGCCGTAGAAGAACACGCCGCCCCACTTGCTCTTGAGATCGCACGGACCGAAGCTCGTCGCCGAGACAATGTTGCCGATCTTGGAGGCCTTCTTCTTGAACTCCTGGAAGGCGTCGAAGTGCGGCAGCACGCTGAACGACGTGACGGGCGTGCCCTTGCGCTTGGCCATCGCCAGGAACTTCTTGCCCTCGCTCGAGCGGTAGCAGAAGGGCTTGTCGATGAACGCCGGGATGCCCTTCTGCACGAAGGGGCGGGCCGCGTCGAGGTGGTACTTCGGGTGCCGATGGTCGACGAAGATCGCGTCCACCTTGCCCAGCATGTCCGTCGGCTTCTTGACGATGTTGGGGATCTGGCCGCGCTCGGCGGCGTCCTCGGCGTAGGCCTTCGTCTCGCCCCAGACGTAGTCGACCCGCATGCCTTTGATCTTCTTGTCGATGTTGATGATCTTGGCGATGGCGACCGTGTGGCTGTTCTCTGCGCCGATGGCTCCGATGATCATGGCTGGCTCCTTCGCGTGATGCGTTTCTTGGCGGATACCGCAAGCTCGGGCAAAAGATACCAGAGTCGACGGGCGTTTCCCAGACAAGTGCATGTCCGGGCTCGTCCTCCCCGACCCGTGCGGTATAATCCCCGCATGCGATCGAGAGGACGTACCAGGCGGGACGCAAGCGGGAAAAGCGTTGCTCTACTGCGCTGTCGCTCGTCAACTGATGGGTGGGCCACCCGTCGGCTTGACACCCATCGAATGCGTTGCGACACAACACTACGTCGGTGCTGGGCGCGCGTCTTGGCGTCGGTGGGTCTGGCCTGGGTCGCCGCCGGCTGTGAAGGAGGCGGCCAAGCCGGCCTCGCGGGGCTCTCGGACGCCGAACGGCACCTGCATCGTCAGTTCGGTGAGGCGGAGTTGCCTCGTCACATCGGCACGATCACGTCGATCGACCTGCAGGCGCCACGGGTCTCGCCCGATCTCCGCCAGACGCTGTACCTCCGGACGGACCGCGGTCGCGTCAACCCGATGACGCTGCTCGGCTCTACGCGCCCCGCCCACACCCCCGAAAAGGGCATGCTGGCGATCTGGCTGCGATCGACGAACGGCACCGAGCTGGGCCGAAGACTCTCCCCCGAACGATGGGCCCATTCGCCCGTCTGGTCGCACTCCGGTCGGGCCGTGGCGTACGTCGTCAACGAGGAGCGAAAGGGTCGGATCGTCCACATCGACCTCGCGACCGGGCGGCGAACCGCGATGGGTCTGGCGAATCGGATCCACGCCATGCCCCGGTTCGACCACGACGACATGGCCCTGCTCTTCTGCGTTGCGCCGGCGGTCGATAGGCCCTTCCGCGTCTACCGCCAGCGGCCCGACGACGCCCGAGCGACGCCGCTCACACCGGAGGACGACGATTGCGTCTTGCCGGTCAGGACGTTCCACGGCGACGGCGTGCTTTGCGCCCGAGCGGAGGGCGAGAAGCTGCGCTGGGTGATCTACGCGCGAAACAACGCCGAGCCGATCGACGAGATTTGGGGCATGTCCACGCGTCCGGGCCTCCTCCAGGCATGGGCGGGCATCGCGCAGCCGCTGTCGGCCGACGGCAAACGCGTGCTCTTCCGCGATTCCGCTGCCGGCCGCGTCCGCCTGCTCGACGTGGAGCGCAAGGCGGCTTCCGATCTGCCCGCGGGGAGCCGTTCGGCCTGCTGGCTGGGCGACGAGAGCGTAGCGGTCGCGACGCCGGATCTGCTCAGCGTTTGGACGACCGACGCCGAGGCGTCCTTGGGCGTCGCCGGCGGTCAGTGGATGCCGTGCCGGTACGACCGAGGCAAGCACCGTCTGATCATGCTCGGTGCGGCGTCGCCGGGGCAGCTTGCCATCTGGGACGTGATCTTCACGCCGTAGTCCTGAGCCGCTCGAGAAGAAGATGCGCATTGCCGCTCGAGAACAGGGCTTCGACGCCTTTCCCTTACCCAGGCAAACCTACTATCGTGGTAGGGAGCATTTGGAAGACAAGACCGTGCTCCCGTCAGCGGATGCCTCGCCCCAAGGTCCTCCGCGAGGGACCAGGAAGGATTTGTCGTGATGGCCTCTTTGGTGACGTGCGTTGTATGCCTCACCGTTTCGGCCCAGGGCGATCGCTCCCCGACGGTCTGTGGCATGGCGACGCCGTTGCAGGGGTGGTTTCGGGACGAACCTGACGACGCGCTCATGCGTCGGCTACGGGTCGTCTCGGATCTTGCGGAGCGAGTCGAAACCGCTCGAACGGACCCACGAACGGGATGCCGCATTCGTCAACGATACCGTTGGCTGCCGCAAGGGCGGGCGTTGCTCATTGAGAGCTCGCTGGAGGGCACCAGCGAGAGACCAGACGAGGATCCCGCCGCCGGGGCAAATCAGCAGGGCGTTGCGCTGATCGATTGGCATTTCCCCCTCAGCGGCGATCCGGAGTCCGGCCGCTATCGCCCCCTCGCCTACCGAAACGACGAGTGGTACGGCTCCACCTATTGGACCGGCCCCGACTGGACCCGCGTCGGGAAGGACTGGCACCACTCGGGCAACCACACGCCGAGCGTTCGTCGATTCGTCGCGCCGCGCGACGGCAAGGTGACCGTCACGGGCCGTGTCTACAAGGCCGATACGAACAAGGGCGGCGGCGATGGCGTCCGTCTGTTCATTCGGCATGGGCCGAAGACGGTGTGGCAGGCCGAGATCGCCGGCGACGATGCAGAGGGCGTGACGCCCAGCCTATCGCTCGACGTCCGCAAGGGCGACGCGATCCGCTTCATCGTCCACAAGCGACGCCACATCTCCTACGACACGACGCACTGGGACCCGGGGATCACCTATGCCGACGGCGAGCGCCACCAGGCATCGGAGGGGTTCTCAACGCGCAAGCAGGGGGAAAACGGTTGGTGGTACGAGATGGAGGTGGATTCGGCGGCCAAGGTGCACCTGGCGACCGTCCGCGAGTTGGGATGCGACTTCGTCTTGGCCGAGAGCCAACTGCCCCCCGGACGCCCCGTGGCCAGCGACAGCGAGCGGTCCTCCGGCGTCTTCGTGGTCAGCGACCCGGAGGATGCCAGCGGATTCGTGATGGCCGTCGTTGGTTCGAAGCCGTGGCAGTTCCGCGCCGCGACGTCGCGCGACGGTACGTTACGTGTGCAACTGACGACTACGCGGAAGGGCGGCCTGCCGGTCGTCAAGCCGGGTCAATCGGTCGCCCAGCCGGCGATTCTCGTAGGCGCTTGCGAGGGCGCATGGCAGCAGGGATTCGTCCGCCTCCAGGAGCTGCTGAAGACCAGAGATGAGCCCCAGGCCTTGTCCACGCTTGAGACCCAGCTCCAGGCGGCCTACCGCGTCGGGCTTGGCGCGCTGGCCGATACGCTGCCGGGCGACGCCGCACGCCGGCCCGCGTTGGACCTCTGGGCCATGATTCAATCGGAGTGGCGGAAGGAGGACAAGCTGGACCATTCCCTGGAGGCGTACGCCAAGGCGATCGAGCAGCACCTGGATCGTGCACGGCGGCTGCTGGCCGACCTCCGGAACGATCACGGCGACGGCTTTCTGGTCGCCGAGGGCAAGCAGCTCGATCGGCTCGCATCCGCGGCGACGAACCTGGAAGATCCGAAGCTGTCTGAACGAATGCAGGGACAGTCAGCAAGGCGTGCCTGGCCTACCTCAAGTGCGCGGCGTACCTCGTGTGGGTGTCCCACCTGGTGTGGGTGGCCCAGCTCTTCAGAGGTGGGGGACACGAATTCGTCCAGAGATTCGCGTTCCCCACGGCTAAAGCCATGGGGCATTCAGAGAGAGAAGGCGATGCCCACCCATAGAGGAAGGGCGTGGTCTACCCGCAAAGGTTTTCGATCAGAGGAACAGCCGAGTCTTACACCGAAGGAGCTTCGGCTCGCGCAGCACCGCCGTCTACACTTTCAAGTCCGGTGGCTCAAGCGTCGGATTGCCCTGGCCAATCCGCTGATGGACTTCGGCGAGCTGCTCTTCTGCAAGCGCGTGCCGACGTCTTACAGCCACCTCGTCATGCAGTACTACGGCTGGCGGGTCCGACCGGGCGGGAGCCTGTTCGTCCTGGAGGAACCGGGCGAATCGCTGGCGGTCCGCGACATCCTCGACGGCCGGCTCGCCGACGGCAGCATCCTCGAGCCGCGGCTCCGCTACGACGGTACGCGGATCGTCTTCTCGTACGTCCGCTGTAGCAAGAAGTACGACCCCCGCGAGCTGGCGAACGACGTCGACGACGGCTTCTATCACATCTGGGAGGTCCACGCCGACGGCACCGGCCTGCGGCAGCTCACCCGCGGGCCGTACGACGACCTCATGCCGACCTATCTGCCCGACGGCGGGATCGCCTTCTGCTCCACGCGGCGCCGCGGTTATGCGCGATGCTTCGGCGGGCAGTTCAGCAAACGATGGCACGTTTACACGCTCCATCGGATGGACGGCGACGGCCAGGACCTCCACACGATCTCGTGGCACGACACCAACGAGTGGTTTCCGGCCGTCTCCCACGACGGGCTGATCCTCTACAGCCGATGGGACTACATCGACCGCGACGCGGTGACGCACCAGAACCTTTGGGCGACGCGGCCGGACGGGACGAATCCCGTCGCCGTGTGGGGCAACGCCACGGACAGCCCACACTGCACGTTCCAGATCCAGCCGATCCCCGGCTCGAACAAGATCGTCTTCACGGCCTCGGCGCATCACTCGATCACGGCGGGCTCGATCGCCGTCGTCGACTCCAGCCGCGGTAACGAGGGGCACTATCCGATCACCCGCATCACGCCGGAGGTGCCCTTCCCGGAGGCCGAGACGCGCGACATCAAGGAATACTACGCCGCGCCGTGGCCGCTGTCGGAGGAGTACTTTCTCGTCGCATACAGCCCCACGCCGTTGGTGTGGGAGCCGGGGGCGAACCGGCGCGACGCGCTGGGGATCTATCTCCTCGATGCGTTCGGCAATCGCGAGCTGCTCTATCGCGACCCCGACATCGGCAGCACGAACCCGTGCCCGCTCCGCCCGCGACGGACACCGCCCATCGTCGAAAGCCACCTGCCCGACGACCCGCCGGCCACGGGTGAGGTCGTGCTGCTCGACGTCTACAAGGGACTCGGCGACGTGGAGCGCGGCAGTCTCAAGCGCCTCCGCATCGTGCAGATCTTCCCCAAGACGACGAACGTCGCCAACACGCCCCCGATCGGCATGGCGCGGGAGGAGAATGCGCGTGCGGTTCTCGGCACGGTCCCCATCGAGACGGACGGATCGGCGAGGTTCCTCGTCCCGGCGCAGACGCCCATTCACTTCCAGGTGTTGGATGAGGACGGCTTCGCGTATCAGACCATGCGATCGCTGACCTACCTCCAGCCCGGCGAGAAGGTCTCGTGCATCGGTTGTCACGAGCGGCGCTCGCTCGCGCCGCCCCGCGCAATGGCCATGAATCGCCCGCCGTCCGAGATCCAGCCGGGCCCGTTCGACGGTCGGCCGTTCTCCTACGTGGAGGTCGTGCAGCCCGTGCTGGACAAGCATTGCGTCCGTTGTCATAGCGGCGAGGAGCCTAAGGGGAAGATCGACCTGACCGGCGAGCCGCACAAGGGCTTCACCCGATCGTATTGCACGTTGAGCGAGGGAAGGAACTTCGTGGGCAAACGGACCAACCCCCAGCAGGCCCGGCAGGCGCTCGTGCCGCGGTTCGGGGCGCGAAATCAGGTGCAGATCACGCCGCCCGGCGGGTTGTACGGCGCGCGGGGCAGCCGCCTGATGAAGATGCTCCGCACGGGGCATCAAAAGGTCGTACTCGGCGACGAGGAGCTCCGCCGGTTGGCGATGTGGATCGACCTCAACGCCGTCTTCTACGGTGCGTATACGCCCGAGCGGCAGGCTCGTCAGCTCAAGGGCGAGACGCTCGCCATGCCGGACATCCAGTGAACGCAGAGCCCCGAGACCATCATGACGTTCCGCAAGCCCGACCCGTGTCGGCCGCGCCGCGCGTGATGCCCGTCACGCGCGGGCCCCAGAGCGCGAATGCGGATCCGCTGCTTGTCTCCGAAAGGCCGCGCTCCGTCGTCTTCGATCTCTTCATCGGCTGCGCCGGGTTCTTCGCCTTGCTCCTGCCGTTGGAGATCGCCACGTACCTGGTCTTCGGTGGCGCCCACGAGGACCAGCCGCCACCGCCCGCGGGCGCGTTTATCGTGCAGCGGCTGCTTCTTTCGGCGGGGTTCCTGCTCATCCTGTGGATGCTGCTCCGATGGCGGCGTCAGTCATTCGCGAGCGTCGGTCTGCGTGCCGAGGGTCTGCGTTCGGCAGTGCTGTGGGGCGTGCCGGCGTTCGTGACCGTGTTCGGGTTTCTCATGCTCGTGAGCGGGATCACGGCCCTGGCCTGGCCCAGCGGATACCAGGCGCTCCAACAGGCCCAGAAGGTCAACATCGAGCGGCTCCCCGCCATGTCGATTCCGGCGGCCGTGGTCTTCTCGCTCTTGGTGGCCTTCAGCGAGGAGCTGCTCTTCCGCGGATTCGTGGTCACCCGGCTCCGCGTGCTGACGGGCTCTTGGACGGCGTCGATTCTCATCAGTTCGGGGGTGTTCGGCGTGCTGCATGGTACACAGGGGGTGTTCCCGGCGGTGATCATCTTCGGGCTGAGCGTCTTGCTCGGGGCGTGGTTCGTCCGCCGTGGGAACCTTGCCGTGGCGATCGTCGCCCACATGCTCTTCGACTCCACCTCGCTGGCGATGCTCAACTGGCTGCGGGACCTTCCGGACGGTTGGGCGACGTCCCTGCCGGCCGGATAGTCCCTTCCTAGTGCTGCATTTCAGAAGTATCGCGACGATATGCCCGAGCCGCCGGATTCATCCGGTGCGGCCGCGCGGCATGAATGCCGCGGCTCGAGCAGAAATCGTGGCATACATGAACACTGCCATAGTCGCACCACTTGTGAAACACAGTACTACGCGGGCCAGCGCCCGGTGTAGCCCGTCTTGGCGAGCCGGATCTTGTGCAGGTTCGCGAACAACCGGAACCGCCGCGCGAAATCACCGACGAACAGTAGATTGTGGTGGCCGCGGACCATGCACGCGTCGGGCCGATCGGTAACGGCGAT